>JADCBH010000278.1 GCA_020253595.1 Brevundimonas sp. | reverse complement strand
CGGTTCAGCCAGAGACCGAACCCTCGATCAGCCGGGGCAAGCCATGGAGCTCTGGGCGAGGTGTTTGGATCATAGGCCGACATGGCGAGGGCCGGCTGCAACAGAACCGAGACGAAGGGCTTGGTCAGCAGCTCCGCCGTCATCGCCGCGCCGATGGTCAGGGTGCCGCCGACAATCACATCGGCGTCCGCGGCCAGGGCGACCATCTGCCGGACGCTCGGCTCCAGCCACGGGATCAGGATCCGGCGGAACAGGAAAAGGTCGTCCGCGATGATGGCCTCGGTGATTTCCGCGAGGCTCATCCCCAGATCGGCTTCCAGCCCTGCCAGACTGGGGCCGGCCTCGCAAAAGGCCAGGCCGGCGGCCTCGATCCGGGCCTGATACTCCAGCGACGAAGCGATCCCGACCTGACACCCCCGCGCCTGCAAGGCCAGCCCCAGGGCGATGAAGGGGTGCAGGTCGCCCAGCGAGCCACCGGCGGCGATGACGATGCGCGCGGACATGAGACGGGCCTATACGGCCCGCAGGAACAGTGTTCAATCGCACCGAACGCCTGCTAGCCTCTGCCCCATGACCCGTACCCGACCCCGTTCCATACTCACCTCGCTCAGCCTGTGGGTGCTTCTTGCCCTGGCGGGAGGGCTGGCGGCCGGGGCGGCGGCCCAGGCCTACGGAATTCCCGGCGGGACCGGGACGATCGCCCTGATCGATGCCCTGGGTCAGCTGTGGCTCAATGCCCTGCGTATGACCATCATCCCGCTGGTGTTCAGCCTGCTGGTCACCGGCATCGCCTCGATCGCCGATGCGGCCGCGACCGGGCGGCTGGCGCTGAAGGCGGTGGTAGTGTTCGTCCTGCTGCTGGTCGGGGCCACCATCTATGCCTTCGCGGCCTCGCTGGGGCTGCACATGCTGTGGCCGATCGTGCCCGAGGGGGCCGCCGCCCTTCTGGCCGGAACGCCCCCCGGGGCTGCGGCCGAGGTGGCGGGCAATGTCTCGGGCGGCGGGTTCGAGGCCTTTCTGACCAGTCTGGCCCCGGCCAATCCGATCCGGGCGGCGGCCGATGACGCCATCCTGGCCATCGTGGTCTTCGCCATCGCCTTCGGTTTCGCCACCACCCGGCTGGAGGCGCGGCTGAGGCAACCCGTCGCCCAGTTCTTCGAGGCCGTGGCCCAGACCATGATCGTCATCGTCCACTGGGTGCTGGCGGTCGCGCCGTTCGGCGTCTTCGCCCTCGCGCTCGGCGTCGGCCTGAGGGCCGGGCTGGGGGCGGCGGGGGTGCTGGGGCACTATATCGGCCTCGTGGTGCTGGCCCTGATCGGGCTGATCCTGCTGACCTATGTCGTGGCGGTGCTGTTCGGGCGGATCGGCCTGTTCAGGTTCGCCGCCGCCGTCGCCCCGGCCCAGGTGGTGGCGGTCTCGACCCAGTCTTCGCTGGCCTGTCTGCCGGTCATGGTGGACCGCGCCGTCGGCCATCTGGGGGTGTCGGCGGCCACGGCGGGGCTGGTCCTGCCGCTGGCGGTGGCGGTGTTCCGCATCACCTCGACCGTCGCCAATCTGGCCGTCGTCATCTACGTCGCCCGGCTGACCGGAACCGAGATCTCGTTCGCGACCATGCTGGCCGGAGGCCTGGCGGCGCTGGCGATCAGCGTCGGCACCGTCGGCCTGCCGGGTCAGGTATCCTTCTTCGCCTCCATCGCCCCCATCTGCCTGGCCATGGGCGTGCCGATCGAGGTCCTGCCGCTGCTGCTCGCCGTCGAGGTCGTGCCCGACATCTTCCGCACCATCGGCAATGTCACCGCCGACATGGCTGCCGCTCGCATCGTGGAGGGCAGGGACGCTGCGGCTGATCCCGAAGCGGCGGCCGGAATCTAGGCCGGGTGCGACCGTCGATCCCAAAAACTCTCGAACGGCGTGTGATGCCGTCGCGCGCGGGACGTCAGGTTTTCGGCGCTCCGACGCGCCTAGCAGGAGGATGGCCTTGGTCGCACGTCTGACGCTTTTCGCGGTCGCCATGGTCGCCATGGTCGCCTTGACCGCCGCGCCCTCGCATTCGCAAGTCGACGTCGAGGCATCCCAGGATCGCCATCGTCGCATCGACGCGATCTTCGCGCCCTGGAGTGGCCCGAACACTCCTGGCTGCGCAGTCGGTGTCTCCCGGTCCGGTGTCGTCGAGTACGTTCGGGGCTATGGCCAATCGAACCTGGAGCACGATGTTCCGATCACGCCAGCATCCGTGTTCCACGTGGCGTCTATCGCCAAGCAGTTCACCGCATTCTCGATCGGACTGCTCGTTGAGGACGGCCTTCTGTCGCTGGATGACGACATCCGCCAGTACCTGCCGGAGATTCCCGACTACGGTCGGCCGATCACGATCTCGAACCTGATCCACCACACCAGCGGCCTGCGCGAGCAGGGCCAGATCCTCAATCTGGCGGGGTGGCGTGGAGACGACCTCTACACCCAGGCCGACGTACTCTGGGCATTGTCGCGACAGCGAAGCCTCAACTTCGAACCCGGCACCGAGATCGTTTATACGAACGCGGCCTACTCCCTGCTCGCCTTGATCGTGCAGCGCGTCTCGGGGCAGTCGCTGCGCGCCTTCACCGAGGCACGGATCTTCCAGCCACTGGGCATGGACGCGACCTATCTGCGCGACGACCACAACGAGGCGAGCCTGGATCGCGTCGTTGGATATCAGGCGCGGGCCGGGGGGGGTGGAGCATCAGCGTTCCAAACTTCGACCACTACGGGTCAACCAATCTGCAGACCACGGTCGGGGACCTGCTGAAGTGGGAACAGAACCTGCTCGATGGGCGTGTCGGCGGCCTCACCCTCGCCCGGTGGATGCGGACCTCCGGCGAACTGAACGACGGGACCACCATCGGCTATGGCGGAGGCCTCCATCTGCGCCCGTACCGCGGCCTGCCAATGGTCGGTCACGACGGCATCGATGGCGGCTATCGCGCGGATGCCATTCTGTTCCCGGATCAGGAACTGGCCGTCGTCGCCTTGTGCAACGGCGCTGGCATCGCCCCCGGCGATCTGACTCGCGCAGTGGCGGCGGTCTACCTCGACGACATCATGCAGCCCGCTGTGGCTCCCGCAGTGGCCATGTCGGTCGCCGAGCAATCCGCCCTGGCAGGAGTCTACTGGAGCGCGCAAACCGACGAGGTCGTGCAGTTGGAGTGGAGGGAGGGTGCCCTGCGTCAACGGGGCTCCAGTCTGGCTTTTGTTCCCATCGGCGATGGGGCGTTCCGACCCGGTGAGCTGGCGCAGGAGTGGCGATTCGTCTCCCCTGCGGCAGACACGTCTCAGCCAATTCAGCCTGAGCTGCGCATCAGGGATTCCTGGCCAACGTGGCGTGTTTTCGTCCGCGTTGACGATCCTGCGCCCTCTGGTGCGGCGCTGGCCGCTTTGGCCGGTCGCTACTACAGCGAAGAGACCGACATGACCTATACGGCGCGCCTCGCTGAGGGACGTCTGACCCTGAGCTGGCCTCGCGGATACGAGATCGCGCTCGATCCGGTTGGCGGAGATCGTTTTGTCGGCACGCGCGGCACGGTGACGTTCACCCGCGCGCCGTCTGGCGAAATCGACGGCTTCACCGTGAGCAATCGCCGGCTGCGGAGGTTGCGCGCGGATCGAATCGACCCGTTGACCCTGCCTGCCCAGGCTATCGCCGCCGATCCGGAAGCGGCGGCGAGACTCTAGGCCGCGCCCAGTACGTTCAGGGGCAGGACCAGGCTTCGCTGCCCTTTGGCGTCCGGCGGGGGCAGGGCCCCGGCGCGGATGTTGACCTGAAGCGATGGCAGGATCAGCTGGGGCGCGCCCAGCGTCGCGTCCCGCGCCTCACGCATGGTGACGAAGGCGTCCTCGGTGACGCCGCCTCCCACGTGGACATTGGTCGCTTTCTGCTCGCCCACTGTGGTCTCGAAGCGGAAGTCGGCGCGGCTCTTGGGCAGGTAGTCGTGGCCGACGAAGATCCGCGTCTCTTCCGGAAGCGCCAGCAACCGGTGGATCGAGCGGTACAGGGTGCGCGCGTCCCCGCCCGGGAAGTCCGTCCGCGCCGTGCCGTAGTCGGGCATGAACAGGGTGTCGCCGACGAAAGCCGCGTCCCCGATCCGGTAGCTGACGCAGGCGGGCGTATGGCCGGGCGTGTGCATCACCTCGACCGTCAGCTCGCCCAGAGCGAAGGTGTCGCCGTCGGCATACAGCCGGTCGAAGGCCGCGCCGTCCGGCGTGACGTCATCGGCGTGGAACATCGGCGCGAAAGTCGCCTGCACCTGGGCAATGTCCCGACCGATGCCGATGGGCGTGCCTTGCGTCTCGCGCAGGTGATGGGCGGCGGTCAGGTGGTCGGCATGGGCGTGGGTCTCCAGCACCAGACCGAGTGTCAGGCCCTGGTCGCGGAGCGCGGTCATCACCGCGTCGATGGAGCGGGTCGAGGTGCGCGCCGCCGCCGGATCATAGTCCAGCACAGGGTCGATGATCGCCGCCTGTCCTGTCGCCGCATCGCTGACCAGATAGGTGATGGTGTGGGTCGCAGGGTCGAAGAACCCCTGAACGACAGGGCTTTGGGCGGGGGACGCGTGGGTCATGGGAGGGCTCCTTGTGACGCCAATATATTAGCTATTGCTTATTTAGCAAGTCCGCATATATTCCCCGTCATGATCGACATCCAAGCCATCGGACTGGACCGTTTCGAAGCCGCCGCCGGAGAGGCGGCGGACCTCATGCGCGCCCTGTCCAACGAAAAGCGACTGATGATTCTTTGTCAGCTGGGCGGAACCGAACTCTCCGTCGGACAGCTCCTGCCCCTGGTCGGTCTGTCCCAGTCCGCCCTGTCCCAGCACCTTGCCCGCCTGCGCGAGGACGCCCTGGTCGCCACCCGGCGCGAGGGCACGACCATCTTCTACCGCATCGCCGATCCCGCGGTGCTCAAGGTCATCGCCGTCCTGGCGGAGATCTATTGCCCGCCCCTCCCCCTGCAGAAGGCCTGAACTCCATGAGCGTCCTGACCCCTCTCAAGCCCGCCGACGTCGCCGCCCGCCTGAAGGCCGGCAAGGCGGTTCTCATCGATATCCGCGAGCCGGACGAGTTCGCCCGCGAACACGTCGTCGGCGCGATCCACACGCCCCTGTCGGCAATCGACCAGGCCCCGACCGTCCTGCCGGACGGGCGCGAGGTCATCTACACCTGCCGCACCGGCAACCGGACGGGCATGAACTGCGACCGCCTTGCGGCCCGCGTGCCGGGCGAGGCCTTTGTGCTCGAAGGCGGGCTGGATGCGTGGAAGTCGGCCGGTCTGGCCACGCGCACGGACCGCTCCCGGCCCATCGAGCTGATGCGTCAGGTCCAGATGACGGCCGGCGGCCTGATCCTTCTGGGCGCGGCGCTCGGCCTTCTGGTCCACCCCGGCTTCTGGGGCCTGTCGGCATTCGTCGGCGCGGGCCTGTTCTTCGCCGGGGCGACCGGCTTCTGCGGCATGGCGCGGCTCTTGGCCATCATGCCGTGGAACCGCGCCGCCTATGGTTCCCCGGCCAAGGCTGCGTGACCCCATGACAACCGACCTCTTGCCCCTGATGCTGGCGGCGCTCAGCGGTGGCGTCGTCGCCCTGCTGCTGACGCTGTTCGGGGGCGGGGGGTCGGTGCTGGCCGTGCCGCTGCTGCTCTATGTCGTGGGAGTGACGGACCCGCACGTCGCCATCGGAGTCTCGGCGGCGGGCGTGGCGCTGAACGCCCTGACCGCGCTGGCGGGCCATGCGCGCGCGGGCCGGGTCCGCTGGCCCTGCGCCACCCTGTTCGCCGTCACCGGTGCCGCAGGGGCCTGGGTCGGGTCGTCACTGGCCAAGATGATCGACGGACATCAGCTGCTCCTGATCTTCGCCCTCGCCATGGCGGCGGTGGGCCTGTCGATGCTGCGCCCGCGCGTCGTCGTCGTCCGACCCGAGCCCACCCTGACCCTGGCCATGGCCCCCCGCGTCGGCCTGGCGGGCGCGGGCGTGGGATCGGCCGCCGGCTTCTTCGGCATCGGTGGCGGGTTTCTGATCGTGCCGGGCCTGATGGCATCCACGGGCATGAGCCTGGCCACCGCCCAGGCCACCTCGCTGCTCAGCGTCGCGGCCTTCGGGGCGACGACAGCCGGCAACTACGCCCTGTCCGGCTGGGTCGATGTCGGCCTTGTCGCCGCCATGACCGCAGGCGGAGTTGTCGGCACGGTCGCCGGCCTGCCGCTCGCCCGTCGCCTCGGCGCCGACGCCGCGCTGGGCCGCACCCTGTTCGCGGGCCTGATCCTGATCGTGGCGGCCTACGTCGCGGTGCGGGCCGTGATGGCGCTCTGAGCAGCACCGCGGAGTTGCCGAGATCACAGGTCAGCCCGTAACGTCGGGCTGACAACTCAGATTGACGGGGCAAAGGTGGACCACTCCAGACTGTGGATTTCGGCATGGGTCGCGGCGGTGGCCATGCTGCTCGTCTCCTGCGCGACGGCCGAACCGGGCGTCTACTCCGGTGGAGGTCGCGGGCTCCACGATCCTCATTCCGGCAGCAATCTCCAGGACCTGCGCGATTGTCGCGAGATCTGGGACGGCGGGACCTATCTCGTCGCGGGTCCTGTGGCGGGCCGGCCGGGCAGCCGGATCGAGGTGCGCCACGCCCTCAACATGGGGAACTTCGCCTTCAACATCCCGCTGCGCTGCGTGGTTGAGTGGAGAGTGGTCCCTGCCGACGCGGCCACCCTGTCTGACAACCGTCGCTTTCTGGATATCCGCCCGGAGGCGACGCCAGGGCAGATCACACTGACGGCGACCACGCGCGGGGACAGCACCAGCCTCACAATCCCCG
>JADCBH010000277.1 GCA_020253595.1 Brevundimonas sp. | reverse complement strand
GCCGGCGGCGGCAACCTGTTCGTTGTGTTCGGTGAGCCGGATATCGCGCTGGACCAGGCCGACGGTGCATGCGTCGTGCGGTTGAAGGGCGTGGATATCTTCGACCCCACCACCGGCGAGGTCCGCTCGTCCGGCCGCGTCGAGGATGACGTGGCCTGCTGGTTCGTGGACACCGACTACGACGGCGACAGCTTCTTCGTCCGCCACGCCTACTTCCTCGGCGGCAAGGACCCATTCGAGAAGCTAAAGACCGCACTGAAGGCCGAAGTGGACGAGGACGCCTGGGCAAGCCTCTATCGCACGGAAAGCCGTCCCTTTGCGAAGCCGCGATCAGGCCGGATCGCGGTGAAGGTCATCAACCATTACGGGGATGAGGCGATGCGGGTATTTCGGCTGTGAGGACGCCGCCGGGAACAGGGCGGAGAGCGTGGCTGCACGGTATGGCTCGCTGCTAGGCCTCCGCTGTCCTCAGTCAGATTGAGTGCGTGATCACCCATCGACCCTATACACTGGCGGCATGTCGAATCGATTCGCCGCGAGGCAGAAGCCTGTACTGGCGTTGAACGCCATCCGGCTCATTTGTCCTGAGCAGCCCATCCCGGCGGCGTTGGTTCCATTCGATCGCGCGCAGCTCCATACCTTCCTCGATCGCACTACGCAGGACGTCTTTGCTACCCGATTTGCTGGAACGAAGATGGCTGTTGTCCCAATTCTTCATTTGGCCGAGCTGCCGGGCCCTCGCGAAAGTTTGCCCGTCGCCGAAAATATGCGGCTGTTCGCCACGCTTGTTCGGGAAGCGGTGTTTAGGCGTCTCTTGGCCCTCCCTGGAAGTTATCGCGTGGTCAGTCGGCGACCGCCTGTCGTCGAGACAGCGAAGCAAGAGAACATTATTCCAGCCTCTGTTGGATTGCCAGATTGGCTGAAGAAACGGGTAGTCCTCCGATTCGAGACCCGGATCATTAGGCATCCTGGAGAAGACCCGTATGTAGTTCTGATTTGCGGGAATCGTCTTCGTACTGTGATCGATGTGGATTGCGCCCAGTTGAATGACATTGGCGTCCCCCTTCTTGGGAGCTACGTCTCAACTTGGACTAAGGATCTGGATCCAAAGTTATCCAAGCGGCTTCGGTTAGCTGGGCGAGTGGTCGCCAATGACGGCACTATCCTGCAGCTCAGCGACCATGGCGACGGACCTGCGGAGCTGCGGCTCGAATCGGCCTACCTCGAACCCACGCGCGCCAATTTCAACGCGGTCGTTCAAGCGTTGGTGCAGGGTAAGGCCGATCGAGTACTTAAAGATGTCCAGGAAGCTGAAGGTGGGCTGAGGGAGGGCAAGGCTCACCTCAAGGCGCTGCAGAGTGCGCTCGAGTACTTCGGGCGCGGTGACCTCGAAATTGCTGATGGGGTAAAGGTGCGACTCGGGGAGTTGCTCGACCAATCCGCTGGATTGTCGTTCCCGCCTGCCGAAGTTTTCCCAAAGCCTTCATTCTCGTTCGACCCAAGCGGGTCTCGCGACGATACCTGGACCCAGAGGCAGCTCGACGCGACCGGTCCATATGACCGAGCAACCTTTGAACGTAAGCGACCGAGGATCGCGGTTATCTGCGAGGCGCGGCGACGTGGCGACGTGGCAGAGACTGTCGCGCATTTCCTGGAAGGGCTCCCAAACATCAAGTCGCATAAGGGTCTTGTTCCACACGGGACGGGCTTGGTGGGCCGTTTCAGACTGCAGAAACCGCAAGTCGAGTTCTTCGAAGCCACGGACGACAGCGGCTCCGCTTACGCTGACGCTGCACGAAATGCGCTTTCGATGGCCGCGTCCCGCGACCAGCCCTGGGACTTGGCCTTCGTGCAGGTCCAAAGATCGTGGAAGGAGCGGCCATATAACGACAGCCCCTATTGGTCAGCCAAGGCGGCCTTTTTGCGTCGAGACGTGCCCGTACAAGCCTTATCGGCTGAAGTGATGTCTATGGGTGATTTTGAGTACGCGTGTGCCCTGGCGAACGCCAGCCTCGCGTCCTACGCCAAGCTGGGTGGGACGCCTTGGCTGCTGAAGGCTCGACCGTCGACGGACCACGAACTGGTCTTCGGCCTTGGGTCCCACACTCCCAAGGAGGGACGCCGCGGCGGAGGCGAGCGAGTCGTCGGCATTACGACCGTGTTCTCCAGTCAAGGCAATTACCTGCTGGATGCTCGTACCGCTGCCGTGCCATTCGAGCAGTACCCAACCACACTTCGCGAAACTCTTGTGGCTGCTGTCGAGCGAGTTAGAAAGGAAGAGGCTTGGCGCGCAAGCGATACAGTGCGCCTGATATTCCACGCATTCACGCAACTTCAACAAGAAACTGCGGATGCAGTTGTGGCAGCGGTAGCGGGAATGGGGCTAACCGGAGTAAAATTTGCTTTTCTGCACGTGGCTGAAGACCATCCGTACACGCTGTTCGACCACGCTTCGACGAGCAGCAAAGGGGCGTTTGCACCCGACCGAGGTCAGGCAGTAGAGCTCACTGACCATGAGTGGCTTCTCACGCTCACAGGGCGCGATCAGGTCCGGGCCGCGTATCAAGGCATTCCCGATCCAGTGTTGCTCCGCCTGCACGAGAAATCGACTTTCCGCGACATGCGCACCCTAACCCGGCAGATATCGGATTTCGCCTGTCACTCCTGGCGCACTTACGATCGCGCCCGTCTCCCAATCACGCTCCTCTATGCTGATGAGATTGCCAAGCAGCTCGCGGGCTTAGAGAGAACGCCGGGATGGGATCCCGACACAGCAGCGGTTGGCGCGGTGATGCGCAAGCCTTGGTTCTTGTGACAGCCGGGCCATTCATTCCGCAAATCAGAGCGGGCTTAGAAGCGGCGGCGCAGCCGACACACTCGACGGCTGCCCACGTACAGGCCTTTCGGGCGTGGTTACTGGCCGACCACGAGCATTTGGCCGTCCTGTCCGAGGCTGCGGCTGCGAACCTCGAAGCAGGTGGTGTCCGATCTGCCGGAGACGTAGCGACGCTCGGCTATGCGGACGCGGCTGTGCCACTTGTTCCTCCGCTTCTTGACTCGTTGGTTCGCGGGCTGACGTGGTTGGGTGAGCGAGCGTGGTTCCGCCCGCATCAGCCGCATACGCTGGAAGCGGACGGAGTTGCTGCACTTGGCGTAGGGCTGGGCTCCCAGCGGCGAACCGCCAGCCCATCAGCGAGATGGCTGCAAGAGTTGTTGGTTCGGAGCGCGAGATCACCCGACCTCTCCACTCTCGACCGCTCCCTCTTCATTGCTGCGGCACAAATATTGGACGCTCCCGGGCGTCAGGACGCCGCCGCTATGCTTCCGGAGGCTCGTTTGGCTCTCGCACAGCTTGAGTTGGGGGCCATAGACGACGCCTGCCGCAGCGCGGCTTGGCAGCGCGCCTTGCGATTCTCAGGCGGTGAAGACGTGGTGCCAAGTGCGGCATTGCTGCTCAAAACACTTGATATTCTAACCGATTACAATCTTCCTGCGCGCCTGGGCCAACTCAATCCACGCGACGTACTTCGTGTGTTGCAGGAAGTGCGACGGTCTTTCAAGCGTTGGACATGGGAGGATGCTCCAAGAACGTCTAAGTCGGCTATGGCGCGCTGGGAGATCGAGAATGAATACCACGTCCAGAATCTGCTTTGGGGGATTTTGGCTCCCTTGTTCCCTGACTTGAATGACGAAGAGACTCTGCCGCCAGTCGGACAAAAGAATCCACGGGTTGATCTCTCCATCCCGAGTCTTGGCACCGTCATTGAAGTGAAGTTCATGCGACCCAGCGCGACCTTCCAGGACGTCATCGAGCAGATCGCTGCGGATGCAAGCCTTTATGCAACGGACCCGAAATGGACATCCCTCATCCCGTTCGTGTGGGACGATGCCAGACGCACTGAGCAACACCAGAAGCTTATCGCTGGCCTTGAACAGCTCCCGAGCGTCATCGGCGCCGTCGTGGTGTCGCGCCCCGGCAAAATGGATCGGTCAGCTTAGCCAAGCGGGCCCGACATCAGCGGCTCGCGTTGCTTGCAAGCCAGCCTGATCGGGCTCCGGGTACCCTTTCCCAGGCGGTCAGCTTGCTGAAAGCCCCCAAGCCTCAATCCGACAAAACGAGCCAAATTCAATGCTATAGAGCTTGAGGGTGAAATCAGGCTACCCCCAAGCTTCGGAGAATTTGGGGGCTGCGGAGAGCGAATTCTGGGGTCATTGCGTTCTCCAACCCTCAAGCCGCCGTGGCAAAACCCCAGGAACCCTGCGGTTTGCGGCGCCATGGACGCATTCGAAATGTGAGGTTGGAAAACCGACTGGAGCAGCGGTGGGAACTGGGAACTGAAATTCTCTGGGCCGTGTCGCAAAGGTCGTGCCCGGCGCTCGACCACCCTAAACTCCTGCCAGGGCTCGATTCGTTTGCCCGCTTGGCCGGCTTTCAGACCTTTCCACAAGATCGGTTTCGGGCGCTCCGGCCAGATCAGCTCGGCTGAGGGGGCGTGTCCGAACATCTTCGATGACTGAAGCCGCTTCATCCCTCGAATGGCGTCCTGCCGCCGTGCTGCCCGCTCTGCGCCTGGCCATGACCATCGAGGCCGGCCACGCGGCCCTCGTACCGTCATCCGACCCGAGGGTGAGCGCGATCAAGGATGCGCACCCCGTATTCCGGACGTTCATGGGGCGCTTCGCCGACGCGTTCCGGGTGCGAGTCCACCCCGCTGTGCTGCTGGTCCATGCGGACACCCCACGGCAATTCATCTCAAGCGGCTCGCTCGCTAGCCTGAGGGATGCGATCGCGGTCTCGACCGTCGCATACGGGCGCGCGCTCGAAATCATCTACCCTCGTGGCCACCGGGTAGGCTTCGCCGACG
>JADCBH010000276.1 GCA_020253595.1 Brevundimonas sp. | reverse complement strand
CGGAAACAGCCCCGCGTCGCTGACGGCGCTGAACGCCATGTTCGTGATCGTGCCGGCCCTGCTGATCGCCTCGGCCGCGCTGGTGCTGCGCCGCTATCCCCTGACCCCGGAACGCCATGACGAGGTCCGGCGTGCCTTGGAGGCGCGCGCGTCATGAGCCCTGTCGACCGGCTGAAGGAGATCATGGTCCGGTTGCGCGACCCGAACGGCGGGTGTCCGTGGGACGTGGAGCAGACCTTCGCCACCATCGCGCCCTATACCATCGAGGAGGCCTATGAGGTCGCCGACGCCATCGAGCGGGGCGACATGGGCGAGCTGAAGGCCGAGCTGGGCGACCTGCTGTTCCAGGTCATCTTCCACGCCCGGATGGCCGAGGAACAGGGCCTGTTCGCCTTCGACGACGTGGCAGAGGCGATGTCGGACAAGCTGATCCGGCGCCATCCGCATGTGTTCGGCGACGAGGACGCGCAGATTTCTGGGCCGGCGCAAAAGCTGCGCTGGGAGGACATCAAGGCGGCCGAACGGGCGGCCAAGGCGCAGACCGGGGTGCTGGACGACGTGCCGGTGGGGCTGCCGGCGCTGCACCGGGCGGCCAAGCTGACCAAGCGGGCGGCGCGGGTCGGGTTCGACTGGCCCTCGACCGACGAGGTCTTCGACAAGCTGGACGAGGAAGTCGCCGAGCTGAGGGCCGAGATCGCGGCGGGCGACCTGGACAAGGCCCGGGACGAGATGGGCGACCTGCTGTTCGTCATGGCGAACCTGGCGCGCAAGCTGGGGGTCGAGCCGGAGGATGCGCTGAGGGGCGCGAACGCCAAGTTCGTGCGGCGCTTCGGGTTCATCGAGGCGGAACTGGCCAGGGAGGGGCGCACGCCGGACCAAAGCGACCTGGCCGAGATGGACCGGCTGTGGGATGCGGCGAAGGTGGCGGAGCGCAGCTAATCCCTCTCACGGTGGGAGAGGGTTCCGGGGACGGGATTAGACTCTGAAGGCACCGAGTCCAACGCGTACAATGCCTGAGATGCGATCTCCGATTCCGGCATTAGTACATTGACTTCTAACGCCTCTTCACCCTCTCCCGCCTCCAGCCTCAACGGCTCACGCCTGGACTCCAGCAGGGGCGGCTTGATGTCGGGCAGCTCGGCCATGACCTCGGCGCGGGCACGGTCGGCGAGGCGCTCGTAGACGCGCATCCAGGTGGCGGCTTCGGATGCGCGCCCTGAACCGAGGGCCCGGCGGATGTTGAGAAAGGCCTGGGCGGCCAGATCGGCGAAGCTGACCTCGTCGTCGGGATCGTATTCGCCGAACTCCGGCGGGACCTCGCAGGCGCGCTGGTCGATGCGCCGCCAGCCGCCGACGCGGGCGTGCATCCGGAACGAGCTGAGCGACATGCCGTAGCGCTGGCAGATCGTCGTCGCCTTGACGCCGGCGAGATACTCCCGCCGCGCATGGTCCCAGTAGTTGCCGCCGAGACCGTCGAGTTCGAGAGGGTTGAGCTGGGTGCTGCCCGTGACGTGTGTGGTGTTGGTCATGGCGGGCAGTGTGGCATGCCGATGCGTCAGAATCGGACGTAGGGGTGAACAACCATGGCGTTTGGTGTCTCCTCCTCGTTCGCCGCTTGGCGAATGGGGAGGGGGACCATCCGAAGCCTCTTGGCGAAGGATGGTGGAGGGGTCATGGCCACACGCGATATCGTCGAAACCGCCCGCCGCCTGCGTCGGGAGATGACCCCGCCCGAGGCGCGCCTCTGGCTGGCGCTTCGGGGCAATCGCCTCGGCGTGAAGTTCCGCCGCCAGCACCCCATCGGACGCTACGTCCTCGACTTCTACTGCGCGGAGTTAAAGCTGGCGGTCGAGGTCGATGGGCGCGGTCACGAGCATCCAGACCAAATGCGACAAGACCGGGCGCGGACGGGGTGGCTGGCGACGCAGGGCGTGCAGGTGGTCAGGCTCGCCGCCGAGGACGTGCGGACGGAACTCGAGGGCGTAATGGGGTATCTGAGGCGGGTCTGCGAGGAGCGGAGTCCGCGTCGGCGCCCCTCCACCATCCTTCGCCAAGGCTCCGGATGGTCCCCCTCCCCATCGCTGCGCGACGGGGAGGAGACGGAAAAGGGCGCTAGTTTTTCGACAGACTTTCAAGCGCGGCGGGCAATTTCTCGGCCCAGTCAGCCTCGGTATTTGGACTGATAATGCGATCAGCAATATGAGCAACGGCTACCGATACTGCGGCAGCGCGGTGAGCAATCGACTGGAGCTCGGAGCTGCTTACAAGCGCACGGCTTCTCACCCTCATTGCCAACCATCCCTCAGGACGTGGCGCTCCCGTCTTGTTCACTCTGAACGATATGCCGCCGGGAAGGGTGGAGGGACTGCCGAAAACCGCATACACGAAATCGTTCCGGCCTCGCGCGATAGATGACATCTCTTTCAGGAATCGCCGAGCAAGAGATGACAGTTCTTCCGATGATGACTTTTCGGCGATCACATGACACCAAATCTCCGAGTTTGATTCCATCGACGTCGACCCCATGATTCTGAGAGAAAGATCACGCTCGATGCCCAAAAGCTCGCGAACGGTATTCTGCATCACCCACTCGATCTGACCTTGAATCGCGCATAGCTCCCCCAGGAGTTAGAGATCCTCCTCGGGAAGTGGGATCATGTATGCTGGATCAGTCTTCATTCGATATTCTTTCCCAGACTGAACCTAACCAAACCTCTGCTCGAAACGCCCCATCGCCTGGGGGTCGAGCCGCACGGTCAGCCGCATCCGCCCCTCCCCGTCCGTCTCGCGGCCCGTGACGCGGCCGTGTTCGTAGAGCCAGGCGAGGGCCTCGCCCTGGGAGGGTTCGAGGGTGAGTTCGGTTCCGGGGTCGTCGTCGATGCGGTCGGCGATTGCCGAGCGCAGCGGTTCGATCCCCTCCCCGGTCCAGGCGGAGACGGCCACCGCACCGATGTTGGCACGGGCGGCCTGGCCTTCAATGGCCTCGCGGGCCTCAGGGTCCAGGAGGTCGATCTTGTTCCAGACCTCGAGGATGCGGCGGTCCTTGCCTTCCGGTTGCTCGATCTGTTTCAGCACCGCCTCCACGTCCTGGGACTGGGCGACGGTGTCGGGACTGGCGATGTCGCGGACGTGCAGGATCAGGTCGGCCTCGCCCACCTCCTCAAGCGTCGCGCGGAAGCTCTCGACCAGTTCGTGCGGAAGGTCGGAGATGAAGCCCACCGTGTCGGCGATGATGGCCGGGCGGCCCTGGGGCAGGCGGATGGTGCGCTGGGTGGTGTCCAGGGTGGCGAACAGCAGGTCCTTGGCCATGACCTCGGAGCCCGTCAGCCGGTTGAACAGGGTCGACTTGCCGGCGTTGGTGTAGCCGACCAGGGCGACCGTCGGGAACGGAGCCTTCTGGCGCTGTTTCCTGTGCAGGCCGCGCGTGCGGCGGACCTCTTCCAGCTCGGACTTCAGCTTGACGATGCGGTCGGCGATCAGGCGGCGGTCGAGCTCGAGCTGGGTCTCGCCGGGGCCGCCGGTGGAGCCGGTGCCGCCGCGCTGGCGCTCCAGGTGGGTCCAGGTGCGGACGAGGCGGGATTTCTCATAGTCGAGGCGGGCCAGCTCGACCTGCAACCGCCCCTCCTTGGTGCGAGCGCGGCGGCCGAAGATTTCGAGGATCAGGCCGGTGCGGTCGATGACCTTGCAGTCCCAGGCCTTTTCCAGATTGCGCTGCTGGACCGGGGTCAAGATGTCGTCGATGACGGTGGCCTCGGCCTCGGCGGCGCGGATCAGGGCGGCGAGTTCCTCGACCTTGCCGGTGCCGAACAGGGTCGCGGGCGTGGTCTTCCTCAGGCGAACGACCTCCTCGGCGCGGACGTCGAGGTCCAGCGCGCGGGCGAGGCCAGCGGCCTCTTCCAGACGGTCGGTGGCGGAGCGGGAGGAGCGCTCGCCGAAATCGGGATGGATGACGACCGCCCGGATCAGCGGGACGGCGTGGTCGATGAGTTTGGTCAGGTGGAGCTCTGTGGGTTGGTGCGGGGTGGCTAGTGGCTAGTGGCTAGTGACTAGCGGCTCCGCGTGGAAACGTATGTCGCCACATGTAGGTGCGACAGCCGGTCAGCGCATCACGCAGAAACAGCCACTAGCCACTAGCCACTACTCACTAGCCAACAGCGACAGCCCTCAGTCCTCGTCGCTCTCGGGCTCGTACAGCTGGACGGGGGCCGAGGGCATGATGGTGGATATGGCGTGTTTGTAGACCAGCTGGGCCTGACCGTCGCGACGGAGCAGCACGCAGAAGTTGTCGAACCAGGTCACGATGCCCTGCAGCTTGACCCCGTTGACCAGGAAGATGGTCAGCGGGGTCTTGGTCTTGCGGACCGAGTTGAGGAAGGTGTCCTGAAGGTTCTGACGTTTGTCTTGGGACATGGCGGGTTGGTTCCCTGTTCTTCTTGGTTCGTCGCGTGCGGGGAGGCACGCGAGGTCGGTCGAGCCGACAGTGTCAGCCTAGACGACGGAGCGCCCGGGCTGCAACGTCTGATCGACGGGTGCTCCAGATGGGGCCCGGGCTTCGCGGCGCAAGGGCTCAGGTTCGGCGTCCGTGGATGAAGACGCCGTGGAATCCACCATGATCGGTGTGGACCAGCACAGCGTCGGCGAACCCCGCCTCAAACACCAGGGCCATGACGACTGACAGGTCGTAGTCGAACATGACCATCTCGCCGGGCGGAAGGGCCGCCAGCGCGGCCGACGTGTCGAGCGTCTCGATCCGCTCTCCGAGCGCCAGACGGCCGCCCGCGATGTGACGGTGGTGGAGGTCACGGTAGACGGTCAGCTGTAGCGTCAACCCCGCCCCGGGAGCCGCGCGGGCCAACAGATTCCGCAGCAGGCCATAGCCGCGCTCGGGCGGAATGTGCTGGAAAACGATGATCGAGACGATCCAATCGAACCGGCCTTCGGGCAGATCGGGGCGGAAGGTCGCAGTCGCGTGCGCGCCCTTTCTGGCCTCGGCCAGCATGGAGGGCGAGACGTCGACGCCGACAGCCCGGCCGGTGCGATTGGCCAGGGCGCGCGTCAGACGGCCAACACCACAGCCGAAGTCCAGCGCAGATCCAGGCTCGAAAGGGCCAAAGCGGCTCCGCTGGATGGCCAACTGGTGGTCGATCTCGGCCTCGCCACTGGCAAAGAACTCGGCGCGGGCCGCGTCGTCGATGACGTCGGAGCGGAACCGGGGGTCGGCCAGAACGCCGAAATAGGGATCGTTGCGACCCAGTTGCTCCCAATCTGCGTCCGTGTCGCGCGGCATCGCCGAAGGTGGCAGCGGGGTCGGGGCGTCGCCGAGCCGCTTTCCGAACACCAAATCGACCAGCGACTTCAAACCGCGTCCCGGCGTGCGGCCGCGAGATAACGCTCGCGCAGCTTGGTCGCGATCGGGCCCGGCTTGCCGTCGCCGATCTTCACGCCGTCGATTGAGATGGCGGGCATGACGAAGGCGCCGGCGGCGGTGAAGAAGGCCTCCTTCGCCTGCTTGGCCTCCTCGACGCTGAAGGGGCGTTCATCGAGCTCGATGCCCTCGGTCCTGACCAGGTCCATGATCGCCGCGCGGGTGATGCCGCGCAGGATGTTGGCCTGGGTGTCGCGGGTTCTCAGCTTGCCGTCCTGGTCCACGATCCAGGCGTTGGTCGAGGAACCCTCGGTGACCAGTCCCATCTCGTCGACCATCCAGGCCTCATAGGCCCCCTTGTCGCGCGCTGCCTGCTTGGCCAGCACATTGGGCAGCAGGCCCACGGTCTTGATGTCGCATCGCCCCCAGCGGATGTCAGGATGGGTGACGACCGCGACGCCCTTGGCGGCCTGGGCTTGGGAGCGGTTGAAGGGGATGGACTTCGAGGTCACGACCACGCTGGGCGGTGTGCCGGGCGCGGGGAACGGATGGTCGCGACGCGCCGTGCCACGCGTGACCTGGAGGTAGACGATGCCGTTCCTGACGCGGTTCCGGCGGATGGTCTCCTTGAGCACCCGGGTCAGGGCGTCGCGGGTCATCGGGATGTCGATGCGCAGCTCGTT
>JADCBH010000275.1 GCA_020253595.1 Brevundimonas sp. | reverse complement strand
TTCGAGGCCGGTGCGGAACACGCCCTTGACGGTCAGCTGTCGCTCCACCCCCCGTTCAGTTCGCAGCAACACGGACTCTCCGGCACTGAGCCCCAGGTCCTCGGCCATACGCACCCCGATCAACAGGCCGTCCGCACCCAGATCGCCATCGCCATCGATGATTTTGGGCGTGATCTCCGAGATGGCGTCGATTCCCTGGGGCTCGATGCCGATGACCGAGACCGCCGTCACAGCCTCACTCTTGATGAGCACAGCGCTTCCAGAAATCTGTGCGCTGATGGCCGAGACAGATGGATTGGCGCGCAAGAGCTCGACGATCATCGGCCAGTTGCGGATCTGCTTGCGCTGAAAGGTGGAGATTAGCGCCACGGATTCGACCGGCATGTCGGGTCCAGCCAGGACACGCGCGACCCGGGTCGGCGGCTCCAGGCTGATGTGGGCGCCGTTGCCCGTCACCTGGTCCGTCAGTCGGACAGCGAGGCCGGCGATCAGGGCGGTGATAAAGACAAAAACCGTCACACCCATTGCGACGCCTGCGATCAACAGGAAGGTCTGCGAGGGGTTCGACAGCATGTAGCGCCGGGCGACGTGAAGAGCGAACACGGCTCAGTCGCCCGGGGACTGTGCAACAGGGCGGACGTGAGCTCCGGGGTTGGTTGCGCCCGGATCCAGCACGACCCTGTCCCCCGCGTTCAGCCCGCCTTCCACGATGGCGTTGAGCGAAGGCCATCGTGCCACATGGATGGACCGGGCGAGCACAATGCCGTCGTCATCCACGACATAGACCTTCGGAGCAGTGGTCGCATCGACAACGGCGCGGCGCGGAACGACAATCGCCCCCTGGCGCTGGGCAACGACGATCGTCACATCAACCGAGCGACCGGGTGCCAAACCCTCGGTGAGCACGGGCGACAGCCGGACCGTGCGCCCGCCGGTGCCGGAATCGACCCGGGGGGAAACCTCGGTCACCCGGGCGAGAAAAACATCCGATGAGCCGGATAGTGCGGCACGGGCAGCTTGGCCGGGTCTGATGGCGTCGGCGTAGGCTTCCTCGACCTCGGCCCGGATTTCGACATCGGCGGCCGAGCCCAGCTCGAACAGGGTTTCGCCTGCGCCGACCACCTGACCGTTGTCGATCGGCCGCACCAGCAACACACCGGCCATGGGTGCGCGGATCGTGAACTCTCGCGCTCGCTCGGCTGAGGCTCGCACCATTGCCGACGCGGCCGCAGCGTTGGCCTCCGCCGCGTCCAGCGAGGCGCGTGCAGCCTCCAGTGCCGCGTTCGAGGCAAAGCCGCGCGCGTGGAGCGTTCGCGTTCTCTGGTGGATCAACCCCGCCTGGTCTGCCTCAGCCCGCGCTGCACGAGCCCGTGCCACATCGACGTCGGTCTGGGCCTGTTCGACGGTCGCCAGGATGATCGCAAGCGGATCACCGACCTCGACCTGTGCACCTTCGTCGTGAAACAGCCGAATGACCTGCCCGGGATTGGGAGAGGTGATCTGGACAAGCTGGGTTGGGCGGGCACGACCGACCACCGACAGCGCTTGCTCGACCGTCTGGGGCCGGATCGCCAGAACCGCGACCTCGGGCGGCCGTTGCGCCATGAAGACCCCGGCACCTGCAATGCCGACCAGAACAAGCGCCGCAAGGATCAGGACCGGTCTGGAAGGGGCTTGCATACATTCTCTTCGCGCGGTGCCGCTTGGAGAAGGGTCGTTGCCGCGCGCCGGGCCGCCGGCTTGCAAGCGATCCGGTCCTCGGCCACGGGAAGGGATGGCACCGGCTGGTGACACTCGGCAGCAACGCCCGGCTCGCCGATTGGCTCCATCGGACCCAACGATGGTCGGCCACTGGCCAAGCCTGTGGGCCACTTCCGGGGCAGGGCCGTTCAGGCAACGAGTCCGAATGGAGGCAGAGCCTTGGCCAATCGAGCAGCGTGAGCGCTTTAGCTTCCGCCCTCGCCCGCAACCACTCCAAGCACCGCTTCGGCAGCGATCTCGGACGGGTCACGCCCTTCTCGCCCCATCAGGTCCAGCGCTGCCGTCTGCCGCATTGCCTGATCGGCCCGACTGACCGGATCTTCCAGCAAACGCCCGACCTCTGCGGCGAACCGCTCGGGCGTCGCGTCCTTCTGGATCAGTTCTCGCGCGATCTCCGCGTCGGCGGCGTGATTGAACAGGGTCGCGTACTTGCCCGTGAAGAAGGGCTTCATGATCGCGTAGCTGAGCGGCTGGAAGCGGTAGCCGATGACCATCGGCGCACCAGCCAGCGCGAGTTCGGTCGAGACAGTGCCCGACGTGGCCAGCGCGACGGTCGCCGCCTTCATGCCCGAATACTTGTCCGCTTCGGAGACGAGGTGCGCGCGGAACGGCCAGGCCGCGACGCGGGTGGTGACGTCCGTCGCCACGGTGCCGGCGGCCATGACCGCCACCTCCAGGCCGGGTCGCTCGGCCTTCAGCCGCGCCACCGCCGCCTCATAGACTGGCGTCATCAGCCGTATCTCGCCTGGGCGGCTGCCAGGGAGAACAAGTAGCAGAGGGGCGTCATCACCGATGCCACGGGCCCGTCGGAACGCCGCCGGGTCGGCGCCGCTCATGTCGACATGCAGAGCCTGGGAGCCGACGACCGTGGTCGGCAAGCCTTCCCTTTCGAACCACGGCGCATCAAAGGCATAGAGCGCCAGCAGGTGATCGACCGCGCCGGCGAGAGTCTTGGCCCGGCCTGGCCGAGATGCCCAAACCTGGGGCCCGACGTACTTGATCAGCTTGACCTCTGGCAGAACCGCCCGGATCGCCTTGGCCACCCGGATCGTGAAGCCCCAGCTGTCGATCAGGACCACGGCGTCCGGCCGCTCTCGCATGGCAAAGGCCACGGTGTCGCTGACCCGCGCCTTCACCCGCCCATAGGCCCGCAGGCCCTCGATCCAGCCCAGAACCGACAGTTCGGAGATATCGAACGGACTGGTGATCCCCTCGGCTGCTATCTTGGGTCCGCCGACGCCGACCAGTTCGATGTCCGCCCGCTGCGCCTTCAGCGACCTGGCCAAACCGGCACCCAGGGCGTCGCCGGACGCCTCGGCCGCGACCAGCATGACCTTCATCGGCTTTCGCCCCAGACGTACAGGCCCAGCCGGTCCGCAGCCTCGATGATGGCCGAGCGGTCGATCAGGATCAGCCGCTCCGCAACACCGCCGACGCCCGCGAGCCCGGCGGCGTGCGCCATCTCGACGGTTCGCGCCCCCATCACCGGCATGTCCACCCGCAAGTCCTGAATCGGTTTGGGCGCCTTGCCGAGCGCGCCCTTCAACTCTTCCGCCGAGCCTCGGAGATCCGCCGGCAAGCCGGCGACCCGGGACAGCATGGCATCGGTCCCCTC
>JADCBH010000274.1 GCA_020253595.1 Brevundimonas sp. | reverse complement strand
GCCAGACGTACCCACATGGCGCCGCGATCGGCCTCGGAGTGACCGGCGACGGTGGAGATGCCCATCTCCTTGCACGCCCGGTGGATACGCAGCGCGATCTCGCCTCGGTTGGCGATCAGGACCTTGGTGAACATGGCCTCAGGCCTCGAGCAGGACGAGTGATTCGCCAAACTCGACAGGCTGGGCGTCGCCGACCAACACCTCGGCCACCACGCCGTCGCGCGGTGCAGTGATCGGGTTCATCGTCTTCATCGCCTCGATGATGAGCAGGGTCTGGCCCTTCTTCACCTTGTCGCCCGCCTGGACGAAGGGATCGGCCTCGGGGGAGGGCTGAAGATAGACAGTTCCGACCATGGGCGACTTCACCTCTTCGCCGGACCGGGCAGCGGGTGCGGGTGCAGCGGCGGGGGACGCCGCCGGAGCGGGCGCGGCGGCCGGAGCGGGAGCGGCCGGAGCCGTGGCGGGCGCGGCGGCGTAGTGCATGACCGGGGCCGCCGTGATCTCGCGCGCAACGCGGATGCGCAGTTCGCCCCGCTCGACCTCGATCTCCGTCAGGGACGTGTCGTTCAGGATGTCGGCGAGCTGGCGCACCAGGGCCGCGTCGATGACCTCGGACGGTTCGTTGTCGAGCTTCTTGTCGGTCGCCATGGAGAGCGTCGCCTCAGTGTTCGGGGTTCAACGAGAGGGCTGGGACGCGCGTTCCCGCGCCAGCCGGAGGGCGGCCTGGACCGCCAGTTCATAGGATTGGGCACCGAAGCCGGCGATCACACCGGTCGCGGCCAGGGAGACATAGCTGTGCCGACGGAATTCCTCCCGCGCGGCGGGGTTCGACAGGTGGCACTCAACCACGGGAATGGTCAGGGCCTTCAGCGCGTCCAGCAGGGCGATGGAGGTGTGGCCATAGCCGGCCGGGTTGATGACGAGGGCAGTGGCCTCGGTTCGCGCCTCCTGCACCCAGTCAATCAGTTCGCCTTCGCGGTTCGACTGGCGGAAGACGACCGTCGCGCCATTTGCCGCCTGCTCGCAGATCGTCTGTACGTCGGCCAGGGTCTCGTGCCCATAGATGTGCGGCTCGCGCACTCCCAGGAGGTTGAGATTGGGCCCGTTCAGGACGTAGAGGACGGGGGTTTCGGGCATTCGCTCCGGACGGGCGGTTGGCGCTGTGAAGCGGCGGCTTTTAGCGGAAGCGGGCGCGGCGTCAAAGCGCTCGTCACCGCAAGATGACGAAAGATCGACGTAGCGGCATGCGCATCCAGGTCAATGGCGAGGAACGCGAGGTCGCGGCGAGGACGGTTCAGGGCCTGATCGAGGAGCTGGGCTTCGACATCCGCAAGGTCGCGGTGGAACGCAATCTGGCGATCGTTCCCCGGTCGTTGCACGCCGACACGGCGCTGACCGACGGCGACCGGATCGAGCTGGTTCAGTTCGTGGGTGGGGGCTGAAGCGGGTCGTGATCGACCCATTTGGACTCTGGCCATACCGAGTCAAACGAGTCCAGGTTCTGTCACCCGCGGTCAGAAGTGGTGATTAAGTTATTGAAATAAAATACGGTGTCCGGCTTGCGTTTAACTGACTCCTGCCCCTTTCGCTGCACAGCCCTCTCTCACGATTGTGCACGGTCACTGCCCGAGGGGCTCCTCCGGGGCGGCTGCCGGATCGAGCGGGCCCCTTAAGCGCGCGAGGATGGATCGACTTTCGGTTGCGCCTGAAGGCAAATCCGGGTGATCTGCCGCGCAGTGCCGAGGGAGTTGGAATGAACCGGGAAGTCAGGACTGCTCTGGGCGGCGCTTTCGGTCTTGTCGTCCTGATCGTCGCCTTCGTCGGCCTTGTTCGCTACCTCGTGCCCTCCATTCTCGGCGCGCCCTTCTCCTTCAGTCTGATCGCGGCGGTTGCTGTGGCCGTGCTCGGCGTGCTCGTCCTGTGCTGGGCGGGCTGGCGGCTGTGGGTCTGGGTCGTTCGCTCCTTCAACCGCTGAAAGGCAACCCTCAATGACCAATGCTGGAATGACGCCAAACCCCTTCGGCAGCAGAGGCGCGGCGGCGGTGGGTCGGACCATCAGCATGGTGATGGCGGTCTTCGCCCTGCTGATCATCGCCAGCCTGTCTGTGACCTCATGCAGCGTCACGGTCGAGAGCGGCTACATGGGGATCAAGACCACGCGATTTGGTCCTAACCCCGGGGTTCAACCTGAAGAGCTGGGACCCGGCTTCCACTGGGAGGGTATCGGCGAAAAAATTCGCACCTATCAGACGCTCCAGCGCACCTACAGCTATACGCGAGAAGCCAACGCTGACGGGACAGAGAACGAGGAAATCACCTTTTCGGACGTGCTCGGGCTGCCGATGACCGCTGATGTGGCCCTGACATTCCGCGTTCAGGAGGACAAGGCGGCCGACCTTTTCGCCACCTGGCGCCAGGAATACGACGCCTTCATCGACGGGCCGCTGCGCACGTCTGTGCGGGCCGCGATCGCGCGTGAGACCGAGAAGCTGCCCGTCGCCTGTAACGCCCAGCAGGCCGCGGCCTCGGCGGCACCGATCCCGGTCGCGGCCGCGCTTGCGGATGGGGCCCCTGCGGTTCCGGTGGCCTCCGCCGCGCCGACCGCGACCGGCGAGGAAGCCGACTGCCCCGGCCAGCTGATCGGCCCCGGACGCCAGATCGTTCTCCAGCGGGCCATGCAGGCCCTGCAGCGGGAGTGGACGCCCCAGGGGCTGGAGATCATCCGTATGGAGTGGATCGGGTCGATCCGGTATCCCGAGAGCGTGATCCTGGCGATCCAGTCGCGCACCACTGCCGAGCAGAACACACGCGCCGCGCTGGAGCGGGTCAATCTGGAGCGCGCCAACGCCGAGGCGCGGATCGCCCAGGCCCGAGGCCAGGCCGAGGCCAATCGCCTGCTGGCTGAGTCGATCCGCTCCAATCCGGAGGTGGTGCGACTGCGTGAGATCGAACGCACGCTGGGTCTGTGTCCGCTGAGTGCCGAGACCTGCGTGATCGGTCAGGGGGTCAATCTGGCCCAGTTGATCGAGAGCCGGGACGCGGCGGCGACAACGCCGCGCTGATCTTGCAGTTTCGTCCGACGGATGAAGCGCCTAGATACGCGCCATGAACGCGCCTTTCGCTCCGTCCGCCGTCGCAGCCGCCGCTGATTCCTGGACCGTCGCCGGACGGACCTTCTCGTCGCGCCTGATTGTCGGCACCGGCAAGTACAAGGACTATGCCCAGAACGCCGCCGCCGCCGAGGCGGCGGGGGCCGAGATCGTCACGGTGGCTGTGCGTCGCGTGAACCTGTCCGATCCATCCCAGCCGATGCTGGTGGACTATGTGAAGCCCGACCGTTTCACCTTCCTGCCCAACACAGCCGGATGTTTCACTGGCGAAGACGCGGTACGGACGTTACGGCTGGCGCGCGAGGCGGGGGGCTGGGATCTGGTCAAGCTGGAGGTGCTGTCCAATACGGCTCACCTGTATCCCGACATGATCGAGACGCTGCGAGCGCTGGATCTGCTCATCAAGGACGGCTTCCAGGTCATGGTCTACTGCACCGACGACGTCGTCATGTGCCGCAGACTGGAGGAGGCGGGGGCCGCTGCCATCATGCCGGCCGCCGCGCCCATTGGTTCGGGGCTGGGTCTGCAGAACCGGGTGAACGTCCGACTGATTGTCGAGCAGGCGAAGGTGCCCGTGCTGGTCGACGCAGGTGTCGGCACGCCGTCGGATGCGACGCTGGCAATGGAGCTGGGTTGTGACGCCGTGCTGATGAACACGGCCATCGCCGAGGCGAAAGATCCAATCCTGATGGCCTCGGCCATGAAGCATGCTGTGATCGCGGGGCGGCAGGGTTATGTGGCCGGGCGCATGGCCAAACGCATGTATGCCGACCCGTCCTCGCCCCTCGCCGGTCTGATCTGACTCCGGACTTGGCGACGCCCGCCGTTTGCCGCAGGGTGCCAACGGGTGGGAGACGAGACATGCGATCCAGGTTCCTGGCATTCACGGCGGTGGCCCTGTGCCTGTCCGCTCCGGCAGCGGTCGCTGATGCCACTCAGGCTGCGGCGGACGCGGCGGCCAGCGCGGCCCTGATTCAGAACCCACGCGGATGCGGCACGGTGGGGTCTGTGCTGGACGCGGCCGATCCGGTGAACATGGTCATGGTCGACGGCTTCGGTGCCGCGACGTTCGCCGTCGATACGACCAACCCCGAAGCCCAGGCCTGGTTCGACCACGGGGTGCGGTTGCGCTGGGCGTTCGAGCACAAGGAGTCTGTTCGTGCCTTCCGCAAGGCCCAGGCTCTGGATCCTGAATGTGGCATGTGCGCCTGGGGCGAAGCCTGGGCGCTTGGCCCGAACCTGAACGGCGGCGGCACCGACGATGCCTCGATGAATGAAGGTCGCCGTCTGGCCCAGCTGGCACGCCGCAAGGCCCGCGACGCCACGCCCGTGCAGCGTCAGATGATCGACGCCCTGATCCAGCGCTACTCCGGCTTCAAGTCCAGCCGCGCCGTCCGCTTCGCACGCGCCATGGACCGCATCGCCCGGGCCAATCCGGATGAGCCGTTGATCACTGCTGTGACGGCTGATGCGTGGATGCTGAAGGCCGACGAATGGTGGGACGACGAGGGCCAGGCGCTGGATCCGGGCATTACCCGCGCGATGACCCTGCTGGAGGCCTCACTGGAGAAGGCCCCGAACGATCCGGGCACCATCCACCTGTATATCCACCTGACCGAATGGTCGGACGACCCGCACAAGGCCATTCCGTATGGCGAGCGGCTGGCGGCGCTGGCTCCTTCCGCTAGCCATCTGGTGCATATGCCGTCGCATACCTTTTACCGCGTCGGGCGGTACCGCGACGCGATGATGTCCAACGTCAACGCCGTGGCGCTGGACCAGCGATACAATGAGCTCGCCAGCCCGCCGG
>JADCBH010000273.1 GCA_020253595.1 Brevundimonas sp. | reverse complement strand
CAAGGCCCAACGATCAGCCGCCTTGGCTGCGTGGCAGACGCTCGCCGCGTAGGGCTCCTGTCCCCTGCCCTACCCGCGCGTAGTGGAGACAAGTTCGCGTTGGACTGACAGCACCCCGATCCGATCTGGCGCGCCCCAGGGGCCGCCTGATTCAGGAATTGTTTGCCGATGTCTGTCAGGTCGACGCCGGCAGGGTGACGGCTGAACAGCTGAGCGCCGATCTCATCCTCGACATCGCGGATGCGACGGCTGATAGCCGACTGCTCGACGCCGAGGTCCTGTGCCGCGCGCCGGAAGCTGCCGCTTTCCGCTGCGGCGATGATGTAACGCACGTGGCGTAGCTCGATCTTCGATCTCGGCACGAAGGTTCCCCATGGTTCAAAGTTCTTTGCAGACGTAGCCCCGTCAGCCCCCGAGAATTGTTCCGATCAGATCATGTGTCTTCCTCGTCTCCTCGCCACCGCCCCGTGGCCGGCGAGTGCCGGGCCGTGTTTCTTGCGTGTGTCCGGGTTCAGGACATATGAGACGCGGGAGCCTCGCCGGTTCTTCGCTTGAGGTACTGGGCTGGTGTCAGGCCCGCAAGGGCGCCGTGCGGCCTGTGGTGATTGTAGAGATGGGCGAAGCTGTCGATGAGGGGTTCGATCTGGTCGATCGTCTCGGGGATGTCGTAGACGGCGTAGAACTCGTACCGCCAGGCTGCATTGCAGCGCTCGACGGCCCCGTTGAGCTGTGGCCGCTTGGGCGGCAACTCGTAGAGCGTGATGCCGCGATCAGCGCAGGCCTTCTCGAACTCGGAGCCTCCATCGATCTGGATGCCTCTGACGGGGAACGGCATTTCGGCCTGGACCTTGTCGAGGAACTGGGCCGCGGCACTGGCGGTGGCTCGTCGGAAGGCTTTGGCGACGGTCCACTTCGCGACCGGGCAGTAGGCGTCGAAGTGCTTGATGTGGCGCTCAGGTGCGGTCTGGACGAAGACGGTGTCGATCTGGACGATCTCTCCGGGCTCCCTGGCCTTGAGCCCCTTCGGCAGTCGGACGGCGTGGAGGCGTTTGGAACTCCAGCGCCGCGTCTTGGCTGCCTTGCGGGCCTGCGGGACGGGAATGACCGCACCGCGGGCGACGAGATGCGCCAGGATCCGGCCGACCGTGCTGTCTGACACGGGAAAGCCCTCGAGGCGTAGCAGAGGGCCCAGCTTGGCGCGCCCCCACATCGGGAAGTCGTCACGCAGCCGCTCAACGGCGCGCACGAGATCCGAGCTCCAGGTCTTGGCGCGCAGCCGGCGTGGCCGGCGGGAGCGGAGTTCGGGGCTCGCTTCCCAGCGATAGAGAGATGCGCGAGGGACACCGACCGCACGGGCCGCTTGCTCCCCCGTGAGACCATCTCTCATCGCAAGGCGCCATCGTGCGACGGCGTCGCGTCTTCCCGCCGCAGCGATACCTGACGTCTTCGCGTCGAGAAGACGCGACGCCACCCTGCCACCCCGGATAACATGGCCGGGCAGGCCAAAAACCTGCATGGGGGTCTCCTGTCGATTCGAGCTTCAGCAACCCGAACCTGCGGGGACCCCCGCCTTCCTTCAATCAGTCTCACATCTGTTCGACCCCAGACAGCCCAGACCATCGCCACCTCGTCGCAACCGGTGCAACCTTCAGCAAAGTTGGCGACTCCGGGGATTTCTGCGTCGAAAGTGTCGGTATGGCGTTCATCGAGACCCACCTCTCCCCTGATTTTCGTTGGTACCCATGACGACCGAGCCACTCACGCCGGCGCTGGAGTTGGCTGCGGCCGGGCTCCTGATCTCGGCACCCCTCGCCCATGTGCAATGGGCGCCGGTCTCGGGGACGATGTGGCTGACGGCCGTTGACATACTGTACCAGATGGTACGATACTTCCCTATGCGCCCAAAGCTGTTCGATCCTGACGCCGTCATTGCCAGCGCGCTGCCCCTATTCTGGCGGCAGGGCTACGAGGGAACGCACATGCCCGAACTCTTGGACGCGATGGGGCTTGGCAAGGCGAGCTTCTATAACGCTTTCACCTCTAAGCATGCGGTGTTTCTTGCCGTCCTTGACTGCTATTTCGGCGCGGTCGATCACATCCTGGCTAGAGCGCTCGAAGGCGAGAAGCATCGGGACCAAGCGGCTGCCTGTCTGCTCGACGCGATTTTGGCCGTAGCACGCGATCAAGAAGGAAAGACGGTCGGTTGGCGCGGCTGCCTGATTGGCAACACGGCTCTCGAGATGGGGGCGCAAGACGAAACCGTGCGCGACCGCCTCAACCAGGGCGTGCATCTCCTGCGGCGCCATTTCGCTAACGCGCTTAGCCTCGCCGATCGCGACGGACGCGTTCTGCCGGATAGCGTTGTATCCGCGCTCGCATTGCATGCCGTCGCCGGCATCCAGGGCATCCTGGTGCTGGCAAAGGCCGGAATGTTCGAGGAGGAGATCAGGGCAGCGAAGCTGACGCTTTTATCCACGCTTCGAGCATCCCAACCAATCTGAAAACTGGGTAAGGCTTTTGGGAGCGTATAGCCTTGTCCAGTACTGTACCACTCGCTCCAAAACGGAACGACGACCATGAAAATCCTCAACACATCGATCCACGGCATTCTCGACTATGCCACGGTAATCGCGTTTGCGTCTGCACCGACGCTCCTCGGGTTCTCGGGCGCACCCGCCATGCTTGCCTACCTGCTAGCAGGTGTTCACGTGGCAATGACCGTCCTGACCGACATGCCGCTTGGCCTCGT
>JADCBH010000272.1 GCA_020253595.1 Brevundimonas sp. | reverse complement strand
GCTGGCATAGACGAGCCCGCGCACGACCGCATAGGCGCAAAGCCCGAACAGCGCCGCGATGGCGAAGACCTGCAGATGGCGCATATGGGGGTTTCCGTCGCATGCGGGCTTGTTCGGTCGCGTCTTTTGCGCGCATTATTGCGCCTTCCGCAGAAAGCGAGCAAGCGAACGATGCCGCCGTCGTCCGGCGCGTGGATACGAAACTCGTCCCGCAAGACGACCGCCAGAGAGCCGCCACCACCTGGAACCAGAGTCACGTCGTCCTGGAGGCATCCCGCGTGGATCGATACCGGATGCGGGGTCGGCCTCAAGAGCGGACGCCGCGCGCAGGACGCCCGCCACGCCGCAGAGTGAAATGGCCGTTCTCGAACGGCTTGTGATCACGCCGCACCGCTTTCGCCTCGCGGGTGTTGGTCGCCATCTTTGTGGCCATGTAGTTCAGCAGATCGGACAGACGGTAGCGCGGGTCACGACCGAGGGCAGCGGAATAGCAGGGGCCCAGGCCACGCAGCCTCCATTTGGACAGGGTCTCGACCTTCACGCCGATGTAGGTCGCGGCTTCCTGTGTGGTCAGCCAGCGGTCATCCAGCAGGCTGAGGTTGTGGCTCGTGGCAGTCATGAGTCCCCCTGTTTCGTTGCACGTCTCCATTGGTCGGTGCGTTGGTGATGCATTCATAAAGGCTTAACCAACTCAGTATGTCAAGCGAGTTGTTGTATTTGCCGTAGTTTTTTCCGTTAACGTATTAGTAACCAGAATAAACGGTTAAAGTTATACTTGCTCTTCGACGTTTGATTACTGACGAAGCCGTTTGGCGCGAACCGGATCGTAGCGTTGAAATTTCGCCTCCAGAAAATCGGCGATCTTCGGCCACGGATTGTTGGGCGTGGCGAGAGCCGCCCGCCGCTTCACCTCAACCAACAGCTTCTCGCGTTCGATGTAATCCGCGACGGCGGCGTGTTCGGCTCGCCGGGCGCGCGGACCCTCCATCGCCAGCGCCTGGATTTCCGAAAGGGACCGATCACCCTTCAGCCGGTTGGCGCGATCGCTGATCACGCGAACGTTGCTGGGCACGTAACCCTTGTGCGGATCGATGCGGTCGAGGGACGGCGAGGCGTCGGACCGAGTGCTTCCGATCACCAGCAAAATGCCCAAGACAGGGCAATGCGTCGGGATGACGAGGTCCTGGCGCCGCAGACTATACGGGACCTTCTTCCGGCGCGCCCGCTGCTTGGCCCTGTCCACGAGCGCCCGCGACGGCTCTGCCGTCCGGGCCTGGCGTTGCCAATCACGCATGTAGGCCGCGTTGCAACCGGGGCAGGATCGGCGATGCATCGGCTTTCCGTGACGAGGACAAGACGACTGGGCTGGTCTAAGGTAAATCATTAGCAACTCCATTCTAGGAATGGTGCTAAATATCAACGATGGTGCTATTTGTCAATCATGGCCAAGAGCGAGGATCAATCGGGCTCCGAGAAGGACGTGAACGGAGCACAGATCAGGGCCGCGCGTGGCTTGTTGAACCTGTCCGTATCGGAATTCTCTGAGCGAACTGGCCTCGCTGTGAACACCATACGCAAAGCTGAGAAAACTAACGCGATCCCGGAGGTCACGGCAGGAAATCTTCGCCTTATCGTCAAAACCCTGGAAGATGCCGGCGTGATTTTTCTTGCGGCCGATGCTCTCGGTGCCGGTGTTCGGTTACGAGATCCCGCGCAACAGCCGTTGAAGCGTCGACGGGACAAGCCCGACGCCTGAGGGCGTCGGGTCTTCAACGCCTTTTGCTTGCGTCTTTGGCGCTTAGATCATCGGCATCGTGCCCGTGCCGCCCCCGCCAATCTCCATCGCCAGCATCCACACCGCCATGGCGATCATCATCAGGTTCTCGGTCAGGGACAGGAAGCCCAGCGGCACATTGCTGTCGCCGCCGACGCAGGCGCATTTCAATTCGCGCTTGTCGACATAGACGGCCTTGAACACGGAGACAGCGCCGATACCGCCGATAAGCAGGGCGACCGGCGCTGACAGCCAGGTCAGGACGCCAGCGACCATCAGGGCACCCGCCCCGAACTCGGCGAAGGGGTAAACCTTGCCGTAGGGCACCCACCGCTTCGCCAGCAGGTCGTAGTTCAGGAACATCGACGAGAAACTCTCGACGTTCTGAAGTTTCAGCATCCCGAGCACCATCATCGACAGGGCAATGAACCACTCCCCGGCCCGCAGGGTCAGCGGCGTGCCGTAGATGGTCAGGCTCAGCATAGCGGCCATGACGGCGGTCGTCAGGAACACCACCAGCACCGGCGTATAGGTCGTCGCCTTGGGGTCGCGGACCTTCAAGCCCAAGTAGCGACGCAGGTCGTCGTGACCGCCGATCCGCTGTCCGTCGATGAACACCTGCGGCGTGGTCTTCACCCCGTGCTCGACCTTGAAGGCGTCGGTCTGCTCGCGTGTCGTCAGCCAGTGATCCTCGACCTTGTAGCCTCGGCTCTTGAGCAGGTGACGGGCCTTGAGCCCCCAGGGACAGGTGTGGTCGGGCATCACCATGCGGTGGATGATGGCGGTCTTGGTCATTGCGGCCTCCGTGATCTTCAAATCCGAGGCGCACTCCTTAAGTTCCGTAGCATGATACGGAGTCAAGCATGAGTGTGAGAACGATCGCTGGCCTAGCCCGAGAGGGTGGCGTCGGCGTGGAGACGATCCGCTTCTATCAGCGGCGCGGGCTGCTGCCGACGCCGGATCGCTGGTCGCGCGACGGCGTCGGCGCCGGCATCCGCCGCTATGGCGAGGAGGACGTGCGCCGGCTGACGTTCATCCGCTCGGCTCAGACGGCCGGGTTCACCCTAGAGCAGATCAAGGAACTTCTGTCGCTGGACGCGGGCGAGGATCGGGCGCGCGCCCGCGTGCTGGCGGCCGAGCGCTTGGCCGCGCTGGATCGAACGATCGCCGATCTGGAAGACGCGAGAGCGGCGCTGAGGCGGCTGGCGAACGCCTGCGCGTCGAAGGACAGCGGCCCCTGTCCGATCATCGCCGCCTTCCAGGGCGAGGCCGCCTGAGGCTCAGGCCCCGTTGTGGCGGCCGAAGACGATCGCTTCGCCGGCCCGGTTGATCAGCAGGGTGACGTAGGGCTGGCGACCCGCCGCCTCCATGCCCGGCGATCCGGGGGGCATGCCGGGCACGGCGAGCGCGACCGCCGTCGGCCGCTCGCGCAGCAGGCGCTCCACATCAGCGGCGGGGACATGACCCTCGATCGCATAGGTGCCGACCACGGCGGTGTGGCACCCGGCATAGTGGTCCGGCACGCCATAGCGGGCGCGGATCGGAGCCAGGTCCTCGCGCTCAATCACCGCGACGGTCCAGCCGGCCCCACGCATATGCGCCACCCAGCCGTCGCAGCATCCGCACCACGGGGTCTTGTAGGCGGTCATGCGCCGATCCTGCCCAACCGCCGTGCCGGTCGAGGCGAGAGCGACAGCGCCGCCCAGCATCAGGCGACGGTTCATGCGCAGCGTCATCAATGGACCATGAACCGGGCAGTGCCCGTCATCTCATGACCGTCTGCGCCTTCAGCGGTCCAGTTCAAGACGTAGTTGCCGGGTGAAAGGGTCGGCAGGTCGGCCGAGACTCGCGTCGTAGCCGCTGCGGCCGCGACGGGGACTTCAATGGCGGCCTGACCCTCGGCGGTCACGGTGACGGTCTTCAGCGTCATCGCGTGCGGGAAGGTCGCGGTGAACCAGTCCGGAGAGCCGTTGGTCATCGCGCCATCCGTCGGGCTGGTCACGACGCCATGGGCGGCGTGATCGATGGACGCCGTCTGGCTGTGACCCGCATGGGCGTCCTGGCCCTCATTTCCGCAGCAGCAGCAGGCGGATGCGGCTTGGGCCAAGGTGGGAAGCACCAGGGCCAGGGTCATGGCGACGGCGGGGATGATCTTGCGCATGGACAACTCTCCTAGAACCAGGCCTTCAGGCCAATGACGAAACGGGTGTATTCGGGCTCGCCGCCTGCCGTGCGGGTGAAGTCGGCGGTGTCGCCGAGCTCCCGGCTCCACTCCACGCCGACATAAGGCGCGAACTCCTTGGCGATTTCATAGCGCAGGCGAAGGCCAGCCTCGATGTGTGTCAGGCCCGAACCCAGGCCCAGTTCGGGTATGTCAGCAGCCGAGGCCTCGACCTCGACGCGCGGTTGCAGGATCAGGCGCTGGGTGATGCGCTGGTCGTATTCGGCCTCGACCCGCGCCGTCAGGTCGCCCTCGGTCGACAGGAAGGCGGCGGCGTCGACCTCCCACCAGTAGGGGGCCAGACCCTGGAGCCCGAGCACCAAATGGGTCGGGTCCTCGCCGTCCTCGCGGAAATCCTGACGGACGCCGGCCTGTATGTCCCAGAAGGGCGAGATCGCGCGGCTGTAGAGCGCCTGGACCTCGCCTTCTGCCTCGCCGTCGAAGTCGCCTTCGCCCTCGGACTTCCACCAGAAGCGGTGGATGTCGCCCCCGGTCCAGCCCGCGACGTCCCAGGTCCAGCCCTCCTCGCCGTCGCCGAAGCCGACCTCCAGGCGGTCGACGATGAGGGCGGTGGCGCGCACGTCGCCGTTCTCGCGGCGCAGGGTGTCGCGGGCGCCGGTCATGCGGTCTGCGCCCCAGATGGCATCGGCGGCATGGGCCGGGCCCGATAGGGCGGCGGGCGGAAGGGGTGGCTGGCGGGGACGGTTTTCGTCATCCGCGCTGGTCGGCACGTCGGGCGGGCCCCCGGCAGACGGGCCGCCCATGTCGTGGCCCGCATGGGGGTTGGACTGGGCGGGCATGGCATGGCCAGCGTGAGGATCAGAAGCCGTTGCCGACGCAGGCATTGGGTGTCCGGCGTGGGGGTCTGTGGTCTGAACCGGCGGACGCATGGCGTGGCCTGCGTGCGGGTCAGCCGCCGGGGCCTGGGCCGGTGGCCGGGCGGGGGCTCCATGCTGGCTGTGATCCTGGGCGGCCGCCGTCCCGGCCACCAGCAGCAGGGGGGCGAGCGCGGTCATCAAGCGGATCATGCCGCCGCTCCATCCAGCGGGCGGACGGTGACCACGTTGAACATCCCCGCGTGCATGTGCATCAGCATGTGACAATGGAAGGCCCAGTCGCCGGGCGCGTCCGCCGTCAGGTCGAAGGTCACCTTGGACCCCGGCGCCACATTGACCGTGTGCTTCAGCGGCTGATGCCCGGGCGGCCCGCCCGTCACCAGTTCGAAGAAGTGGCCGTGCAGGTGGATCGGGTGGGCCATCATGGTGTCGTTGACCAGGGTCACCCGCACCCGTTCGTTCCGCTCGAAGCGGATCGGCTCGACGATCTCGGAGAATTTGCGCCCGTCGAAGCCCCACATGAACCGTTCCATGTTTCCGGTCAGGTGGATTTCCAGTGCCCGCGAGGGCGGCCTCTGATCCTTGTTGCGAGCCAGCGACACCAGGTCGGTGTAGACCAGCACCCGGTGCGGGACGTCCTCCAGCCCCATGGGACGCTCGCCCAGCCGATTGGCCGGGTCCGATGAAATCATGTCCACCCCGACGCCGACCGCCATGCCGGCGGGGGCGTTGTCCGGGTTGCGCATGTCATGGTCCATGCCGCCGTGCCCCATGGCGGAGTGATCCATGCCGCCGTGTCCCATGGCCGAGTGGTCCGTGCCCGCCATCCCGCCCATGCCCATGTCGCGCATCGTCAGGGTCGGCACCGCGCGCAGCGGCGGAACCTCGGCCGTCATGCCCAGACGCGGGGCCAGCGTCGCCCGCGCCATGCCGGACCGATCCACCGACTCAGCGACCAGGGTGTAGGCGCGGTCCTCCGTCGGTCGGACGACCACGTCATAGGTCTCGGCCACGGAAATCTGGAACTCGTCGGTCTCGACCGGCCGTACGTTCTCGCCATCGGCATTGACCACCGTCATCGGCAGGCCCGGAATGCGCACGTTGAAGATCGACATCGCCGAGGCGTTGATGACCCGCAGCCGAACCCGCTCGCCCGGCCGGAACAGGCCGGTCCAGTTCTCGGCGGGCCCATGGCCATTGACCAGATAGGTGTAGGTCGTGCCGTTGACGTCGGCGATGTCGCGGGGGTCCATCCGCATCTGACCCCACATCTGGCGGTCGGCCAGCGACATGCCGTCCTCACCGGAGATCAGGCCCGAGAGAGTCGTGCGCGAGCGGTTGAAATAACCGGGGCTCTTCTTCAGCCGGTCGAGGATCTCGTGGGGGTGCAGGAAGCTCCAGTCCGACAGGACGATCACGTGCTCGCGGTCGTAGGCGACCGGATCGGCCCCCGCCGGATCGATGATCAGCGGACCATAGTGGCCCATCGCCTCCTGGAGGTTGGAGTGGCTGTGATACCAGAAGGTGCCCGACTGGATGACGGGGAACTCGTAGTCGAAGGTCTCACCCGGCCCGATGCCGGGGAAGCTGACGCCGGGCACCCCGTCCATGTGGAACGGCAGCAGAACCCCGTGCCAGTGGATCGAGGTGTCCTCGCCGAGGGTGTTGACCAGGCGCAGGCGGACGTCCTGGCCTTCGCGCAGGCGGATCATCGGTCCCGGAAAGCGGCCGTTGACGGTGACAGCGCGGGTCCGGCGTCCGGCCACCCTCACCTCCGTCCAGCCGATGATGAGGGTGATGTC
>JADCBH010000271.1 GCA_020253595.1 Brevundimonas sp. | reverse complement strand
GTTCGCCGGATGGAAGAACAAGGCCTGGCTGATCGCCGCCTTTACCGTCTCTGGCTGGAAGGGTTTGGTGATGAGGAAGGTCGGCTCGGGTCGTTCGCCGGTCAGCAGGCGCTCAGGGAAGGCCGTGATGAAGATCACCGGCACATCGAAGCGCTTCAGGATTTCCTTGACCGCATCGATACCGGAAGACCCGTCGGCCAGCTGGATATCGGCAAGCACGAGACCCGGACGATGACGGGCGGCGGAATCGACGGCCTCATGGTGGGTCGTGGCAGTGCCGGCGATGCGATGGCCCAGCTCGCGCACGAGGCTCTCTATGTCGGCGGAGATGATGGCTTCATCCTCGATGATGAGGACATCGGTGGCCAGCTCGGCGTCGATTTCCCCCTGAGCCTCGGAGATCAGCTGTTCGACCGACTGAACATCGGAGGAGAGGATCTGTCCTGCCTCTGAGGGTGTGAACCCTTCAAGGGCCGTCAGCAGAAAAGCCTGACGCGACCGGGGCGCGATGCGCATCAGCCTGCTGGAGGCGTCTTCATGACCGAGGTTGGTGGCGTTGCCCTCCAGCTGGGCACCCGTCGAGGACCAGATGGCGTGGAAGATATGATACAGAGCCACACGGGGGGTCATGTCGGGCGAGAGCTGGCGTTCGCCGGCGGCAAGCGCTTCGAGCGCTACCCGCACATAGTTGTCGCCGGTCGCCTGGTCGCCGGTGAGCGCCCGGGCATAGCGGCGGACATAGGGCAGATGCGGTGCCAGTCGGGCCAGAAGGCTCATGGTGTCGTGATCCCCGGATGTCGTTTGGGCGCCCGAAGGCTGGACGCGTAGCCGCAATCTAACGTCTCGCTCCCGCCACGGTTCCAGCGCGTGATGGTCAGCCGGGCAATAATTTTCGCAGCCGGCGGAACTCGCTCCGGAGGTTCACGTTCACCCGTCCAGAACGAGAGAAGCCGGGCTGCGACCTGGCCCCGAGTGCCAAGTGAATGAGACCAACCCGGCCGGCCCAGGACATCATGATCGACACTCCCGACTCGCGCCGCAAGGGCCCTGTGTCCAAGTCTGACCGCGCGGCCCTTGAGGAGGCCCGTCTGCGCCAGCAGGCCATCGGCGTGAAGCTGCGTCATCTGTTCGACGAAGTCGTCAACGAGCCGGTGCCGGACGAATTCCTGGAGATCCTGCGCCGCGCCGATGCGCGCGTATCCGGCGGAGACACACCGTGAGCGCGGTGCGAAGCTCGGCCCCAAAGCCATCGTCGGCTGACGATGAGGGCTTCAAGCGCGAACTGGTGACGCTGATCCCTCACTTGCGCGCCTTCGCGCGGACGCTGACGGGCGATGCGACCGCAGCCGACGACCTTGCGCAGGACGCAATGATGAAGGCCTGGGATGCGCGCGCCAGCTATCAGATGGGCACGAACATGAAGGCGTGGACCTTCATGATCCTGAGAAACCAGTTCTATTCCGAGAAGCGTCGCTCCTGGCGACAGTCGCAGCTGGACCAGGAGGCGGCCGAGCGAACCCTGGTGGCGGTCGACGATCCGGAAGCGCCCATTGCGCTGGATGAGCTGCGCCAGGCCCTGAACACCCTGCCGGCGGAGCAGCGCGAGGCCCTGATCCTGGTGGGTGCCGGTGGCTTCGCCTACGAGGAGGCGGCCGAGATCTGCCAGTGTGCGGTCGGCACGGTGAAGAGCCGGGTCAGCCGTGCGAGGAAGGCGCTTCATGCCACGCTGGAGCGCGGCGGTTATGGCCGCGACGGCCGCGCGGCGGGCGATGCCATGCGCTCCATTCTGGCTGACGCAGACCGCCTGAGCGCGAGCCGACAGGGCTGACCGGGTGTCGCCGGTTGGATCAGACAGAGAGGCCGAACGCCATCGGGTCTCCCCACGATCTGTCTCCCGGATGCTTGGGCGATCCGGCGGCCAGGCCCGGTTCCGGGGCATCCGATTCCGCCTGGGCGTGGCTCTGGCCGCCGCGCTCTTGCCTATCCTCGTCCTGCCTGCTGTGCTGGCTTGGGCGGACCTGACGCCGGTCGGAAACTTCCTGGCTCCGATCGTCGCCTGGATCGTGGCCTTCGCCACGGTGATGTGGGTGACCGAGCGGATCGTAGTCCGCTGGCTGGACTATCTTGAGCGCATCGCTGCCCTCTATGCCCGTGGGCGATACTCCGTGCGGCCGGTGCAGGCGACCCATGCGCCGTCGGAAGTCCGGCGGCTTGCCGGAACGCTCGATGCGCTCGCCGAAGCCATCGAAACGCGCGACAGGTCGCTCCACGAGAGCCTGGCGGAAAAGGACGCCCTGCTGCGGGAAGTGCACCACCGGGTGAAGAACAATCTGCAGATCATCTCGTCCCTGCTGTCGATGCAGCAGCGCGCCCTGAAGGACGAGGCGGCCAAGGCTGCTCTGGGCGACAGTCGCCAAAGGATCTCGGCATTGGCCCTGATCTACCGCACCCTCTACCAGTCCGAAGACATTGGTCATGCCGATGCGCGCGACTTTCTGACCGAGCTGGTCGGACAGCTGGTGGCGGGACAGAGCGGGCGGGGGCCCCTGGTGGTCAGCACGATTGAGGCGGACAGCCTGATCGTGGATCCCGACAAGCTCGCACCCCTGGCCCTCTGGCTCGTGGAAGCCGTGACGAACGCCCAGAAGCACGCCTTTGCCGGTCGAGGGGGCAGGTTGGCCGTCCGATTCCGGGTCGAGGGCCCCATGAGCGTGCTGGAGGTCGAGGATGACGGCCCCGGACCAGCGGGCAAGACGATCCAGACCGGCGTCGGCCGCACCCTGATGGGAGCCTTCGCCAAACAGCTTCGCGGCGACGTCGAGGTGCTCGCGGCCCAGCCCCGGGGAACGATCGCCCGGATGGTGTTCGCGACCCCGCAGGTGGGCCAGCCGTCAGACCCCAGGGACCTCGAGCCCGTGGAGGCCGAGGCGCGTCCCGGAACCCTGGCGAACACGGCGCGTTGATCGGCCGTACCGGCGGCGCTTCCCCGTCCGCCCTTTGAGGAGTTTCTTCATGCGCAAGGCCTTTGTCCTTCTCGCCGTTGCCGCCGCCCTGACCGCGGCGGCCTGCAACACAGTGGCCGGTGTCGGCCGTGACACCCAGGCGGCGGGTGCCGCCGTCACCGACGCCGCCAACGACGCCAAGAACTAGGGCACGCCCCCACGGCCCGACGTCACAAGCCCCGCCGGTCATCCGGCGGGGTTTTCTCTTGTTCAGCTTCCCGCGCCCCCGCTAGGTTCCTAGCGAACGCGTCCGCGAGACGACGCACACGGGGAAAGCCTGAATGACCAACCAAGCCGCCACGCAGTCCGCGCCCGAGCAGGAAGAGCCCGGCCTGAAGACCGTCGTCGGTGCATCCGCCGCCGGTACAGCATTCGAATGGTATGACTTCTTCATCTTCGGCTCGCTGACGGCTGTCATCGCCAAGCATTTCTACGCCGACGTGGGCGAGGCCGCGTCCTACATTCTGGCGCTCCTCACGTTCGGCGTTGGTTTCGTCGTCCGGCCGCTCGGTGCCCTGGTGTTCGGCTGGTTCGGCGATCAAACGGGTCGCAAGAAGACCTTTCTGGTCACGATCACCCTGATGGGCGCAGCGACGGTCGGCATCGGGCTGTTGCCGGACTATGAGGCGATCGGTATCGCGGCCCCCATCCTGCTGATCATCCTGCGCATCCTTCAGGGTTTCGCGCTCGGCGGAGAGTACGGCGGAGCGGTGATCTATGTGGCCGAGCACTCGCCGGCACCGCGGCGGGGATATCTGACCGGCTGGATCCAGACCACGGCGGCGCTTGGCCTGATCGGCGCGCTGAGCGTCATCCTGGCCACCCGCGCGATCGTGGGCGAGGAGGCGTTCAACGAATGGGGCTGGCGCATCCCCTTCCTGCTGTCCTTCTTCTTGCTGGTGATCTCGCTCTGGATCCGCCTGAAGCTCAACGAGAGCCCTGCGTTCAAGAAGATGGAGGCCGAAGGCGGTGCGCGGCGTGCCCCGTTCCGCGAATCCTTTGCCCAGTGGAAGAACCTGAAGTTTGTGCTGCTGGCCCTGTTTGGCACCATGATCGCCCAGGGCGCGGTCTGGTATTGCGGCTATTTCTATTCCCGCTTCTTCATGGAGCGGATTCTGAAGGTCGAGGTCTCGACCGTCGACATGATCATGCTGGCGCTGACGGTGGTGTCGGCGTTCCTGTATGTCTTCTTCGGATGGCTGTCGGACAAGGTGGGCCGAAAGCCGGTGATGCTGTTTGGTATGATCCTGGCGCTCGTGGCCTTCTTCCCCGGCTTCCAGGCCCTGACGCGGGCGGCCAACCCGGCGCTGGCCGAGGCCCAGGCGTCTTCGCCGGTCACGGTCATCGCGGATCCGGCGACCTGCGCGCTGCAATTCGATCCGGTCGGAAAGACCGCGTTCGCCAGCTCCTGCGACCTGGTCAAGTCGGTGTTGTCCAACGGAGGCGTCTCCTACAGCAACGCTGCAGCCGAGCCCGGCTCTCTGGCGCGGGTGCGGATCGGCGACGTCGAAGTCTCGTCGATCGAGGGCGAAGGTCTCGCGCCCGCCGAACTGACGGCGGCAAAGGCGGATGTCGAGACGCGGATCAGGGCCGCACTGGTGGCCGCAGGCTATCCGGAGCGCGCTGATCCGGCGCGTGTGGACATCCCGATGGTGTTCGGGATCCTCATGATTTTCATTGTGGCGGCCACGGCGCTGTACGGGCCCCAGGCCGCATCTCTCGTCGAACTGTTCCCCACGCGGGTGCGGTATACGGCGATGAGCCTGCCCTACCATGTGGGGACTGGCTGGGTCGGGGGGCTGCTGCCCGCGAGCAGTTTCGCGCTCGTCGCCGCCTCGGGGAACATCTACTTTGGCCTGTGGTACGCGGCTGTCTTCACGGCCATCGCGGTGATCGTGACCTTCTTCCTGATGCCGGAGACCAAGGGCCGGGACCTCGACACCATCGGGCAGTAGGGCGTTCGCGGTCCGGTCTCGCGAGAGGGGAACCGGCTCGACATCGGCAGCGTTTACGGCTCGTGTCAGCGATCTGTCGTGAAATCGTGGTTGGAACCCGGCTGATTTCGAGTCAGTGTGTTAACACTTCAACAGCGGTGAGGGGACCGTTGCGGCGTCTGGGAGGATGCATAACGGGCGTGATTGCGCTGGCGGCCATTGCGGCCCCGGCGTTCGCGCAGTCGTCGGGTCCGGTTCCTTATGATCCGGATCGTGCAGCGGCCATGGCGCTGACCGCCAGCCTCAACCGCCAGCCCGGCTCCTATGTGTCCGCACCGGCCGCACAGGCAGCAGCGCTGCCGCCTGAGGCGACGGTAGTCGCGACGCACGAACCGACGCTGATGCCTGTCCCGGTCGCGTCGCCTGCTCCCGTTCGGTTTTCTCCGGTGGCGCAGCCGGTCATGGCCGTCCAGCCGACTGCAACCTTCAGCGACGAGGGGTGGTCTGAAGATCAGC
>JADCBH010000270.1 GCA_020253595.1 Brevundimonas sp. | reverse complement strand
CGCCCGGCCCTGTGATCTTCACCGACTGCCGGATGGCGCGACGCTGTCGGATCTGGAGATCGGCTATGTCACACGCGGGGCCCAGATCGTGGCCTGCGACGCCGCGCGGAGGCTGGCCGTTGAAACGCTGCAAGCAGAAAGAGCAGCGCAGGAGCGGGGGCGAACGCCTTGAGCCTCAGCCCGTCAGACGCCTGAGCGCCGCCTGGTAGTTGGAAATCTGGTTGGTCAGATAGCTGGGGACCGGGCCATTGGCGGCGCTGGTCTGGTTCTCCGGGGCGAGGGCGCGATAGGCGTCGCGGATCGCCTTCATCGCCGCCTGGATCTTCTCCCCGGCGTTCTTGACGGCGGCCGCATCGTTCAGCGTCAGGCCGGTGGGCAGGTTCAGCCCGAAGGTGCGCGTCACGTCATCGCCGGACGCCTGTCCGATAAAGCCCGGTGACAGGCCCAGGCCCAGAAGCGCATCGCGACCCGTTTCGCCAGACGTCAGGACCGCGCCCGTCACGCCATCCTTGGCCGTGATCGACAGACGCTGGAAGCCTCCGGTGGTGGTTGTGGTCTCGCCGTCCTTGCCGGTGACGGTTCCGCCGTCCGAGGCCACGGTGACCTTCAGCTTGCCGTTCGAGGCGATGCTGATCTTGCGGGCCAGGGTGGCCAGGGTGTCCTTGGCCTCGATGGTCACGGCCTGGGACCGTCCACCGTCTGCAGGGGACACGTAGAAGCGATCACCGACGCGCAGGGACGTGGCGTCGATCAGCCGCCTGGAGTCTGACTGGTCGATCTCCCCCTGGGGCAGACCCAGTCGGTCGAGCACCGAGGCGCCGTTCGCCGCGACCGCCAGGGTCAGAGGCTTGGCCTGATTGTTTTCACCCGACCAGCTACGTTCGTATTCAACAGCCCCGGTCAATGGATTGAGGCGCGCGAGGAAGCCGCGCGTGGGATCTTCGGGCTTGGCCCCTGCCGGTCGATCCGCGACGCCGGTGATCCAGACCTTGCCGTCGTGCACCTTGACGTCGGCGGCGGTGTCCTCGCCCGCCGCGCCGTACCAGGTCAGGCGATCCGAAGGATCGGCCGACAGATCGGCGGTCAAGGCGGCCGTGAAGACATCCGATCCGCCCGAGTTTGCCCGGGTGACCGTCCCCGCCGACAATCCGCTGTCGCGGCTGGTGCCCGTCAGGATGACCCGTCCGCCGGAAACCGAGACGCCCTCGATCGCGCCGGAGATCGCCCCCAGATCGCGGGTCGCCGCCAGGGTCGGCACCCCGGCCGCATCGAGCGTGAAGCGTCGCACCACAGCCCGCCCGTTCTCGACGCCGGCTGTGTAGAGGTTCGACCCGTCCACCGTGACGGCATCGACACCGTCGTCGGCGGACGTCCCGAACTGGGTCTGGCCGACGGAGGAGGCGACGATGCCGGCCGTTGGATAGGGCTCTCCGGCCTTGAAGGCCTGGACATAGCCGTCCCAGCCGCCGACGGCGGTCGCTCCGGTGACCGCCGATTTCGCCCGCCCTCCGATATAGACGACACCGTCCGGGCCGAAGGCGACGCTGGTCGCCTGGTCTTCGGCGCGGGCCCCACGCCGCTGGGTCCACTGTTCCTCGCCGTCGGCGTTGAACACGGTGACGAAACTGTCGGCGACGGTCGCGACTTCGCCGGCCCGGCCGGCGTCCCTCGCCCCGGTGTTCAGTGCGCCTGTGACCGAACCTGCCACGGCGACCTGGCCATTGGCGTCCACCGCGATGGCATAGCCGCTGGCCGTTGACGCAGCGCCCAGGGTGCGGGTCGCGACCAGCCGTCCGGCACTGTCGTACTTCATCAGGGCGACGTCCTGGACGCCCTTGATCGGCTGGTTGGAACCGCCGGTCGTCACGTCGGCGACCAGCCACAGGGACCCGTCGGGTCCAACGGCGCTGGCTCGCACAGCGCTGATACCGTCCGGCAGCTTTTCCTGTGACAATCGACCGTCGACCCACTGGGTCTCGCCGACGTTGCCGCCCGTCGGCTGGGCGGCCGTACCGCCGTCCGACTGGAACTTCAGCAACTGGTTGGCACCCGCCGTGCCGAATCCCTGGACGACATAGACCGCGTCTGACCGCTCGGCGGCGGCGAATCCGATGGTCTCGGTCGACGTCCCCCGGATGGCGAGCGCCCATTTGTCCGGTCCGGCAGGCAGGGTGACGGGCTTGCCGTTGACCTGGACGGTGCGGGCCTCGGACTTGATCTGCTCTCGGCCGATACGGGTCTGGAACCCGCCGGCTTCCAGCTTTCCGTTTATGTGGGACAGGACGGCGTCCATCGTGCGCGGCGTCGACCCCATATCGGCCAGATCGATCGGCACCGTGGTGGTCGTCGTGCCTAGGCCCTGCGGAACCTTCACGGTGATGGAGAAGCGGGTGTCACCCGCAAAGGCAGCCACCGGCGTGTCCAGCGATCCCTCGTGCAAGGGGCCTGTTACCGAGTTGGCGCTGTCGCGCGGCACCGCGGCAGACGTCTTGGACAGGGCTGAGGCCGTGCCCTGGACCAGGCGCATCCCCTCGAACTCGGCCTTTCCAACGTAGCTTGAGATTTCCGCCAGACCGGAGGCGAAACGGCGCTGGATCAATCCGAGATCGCTGTTGCCCAGCCCCTTCACAGAAGCACGGTTGGTCAACGCCGACAGCGTCTCCAGACCGCGATAGAGCGCGAACAGCTTGCCGTAGTCGGCCGACGCGCCGCGCACATCGACCGGGACCGTGCCTTCATTGACGAACTTGCGGCCGCCCAGAGCGGCCCTGACCAGGGCATCCGGTGCGGGTGCTGTGGCTTGCGCGGAGGTGGCCCAGGGTGCGGTGGGTTGACGCTTGCGCGTTACTGCCGTCGTCAGCGCAGCCGAGGACGCGGGGTCGAAACTTCCCCCAAAAAGTCCAAGCAGATAGCCGCTGTTGACGGTCACGGAATCCTCCAGCCGCCAGCATCGCCGATCGGGCTCAACGCCCCCTTAACGTCCGCATCGGGAACGATCGTCAGCGAATCGTGTTGTCATCCCTGCAGACAGGAGGCCCATCACGATGTTTCCGAAGTCGTTTCTGCAGTCCCTGCTTGCCTTGTACGGCCTGGCACCCAAGCCCCAGCCGGCACGCGCGTTTTCGGCGCGCCGTCGCCCGGCTCCTGTGCTGATCGGAAGCCCGGACGCTCCCCGGCGCTGATCGTCAGTTCCGGAACAGCGACAGGAT
>JADCBH010000027.1 GCA_020253595.1 Brevundimonas sp. | reverse complement strand
GGACCGGAGCAAGGGACGGCCGAAAAACAGGGTCCAAGGAGTCCAAGGAGTCCAAGCAGTCCAAGGAGTCCAAGGAGTCCACATCTACCCACGCGATGGGCGGGTCGTCACAGCCCCAGATCGCAGCCTAAACGACGACTACGTCAATTCCGGACGTAGGGTGTCACCGGCCATGCCCCAGGCTGACAGGCTGGGGCGGCACCCCTCCGCGATGGCGATAGCGGGCCCCCTTGATCATCATCTTCAGCGCCTCCCAGTGGATGCCGGCCGTGACCTTCCAGGTCACCAGCGGGTGGGTAAGGAAGGCGCGCAACACCTGGCCGTCCGTCAGCGGACGACGACGTCCGGCGAAGGATGCGGTCAGGACCGGCGTGTCGCCCCGCCGGACGGCCACGACGATCGACACCGCTTCGCCCGGCAGCCGGACGGTGAAGTCGTAGGTCAGGGCCATGTCCATGTAGGGCGAGACGAAGAAGCGCTTCTCTGTGGTCTGTCGCAGCGGACCGGGTGGCGCGTCCTCGGGCACGGCGACCAGATAGCTGTGACGCTCGTGGAAGGTGTTGGTCACCTCATAGACCAGGGCGGCGACCTGTCCGTCCGGCCGGTAGCAGAAGTAGACGCTGATCGGGTTGAAGCCGTAGCCGAGGATGCGCGGCATGGTGAGCAGGCGAATAGCACCGCCCTGAAGGTCGATTCCTGCCCCGGCGAGGTGGGTCTGGATCTGGTCGCGCAACGGTGTGTCGGAACGGTCACCGTGGTCGCGGGCGCTGAAGCTCATCAGCCCAGTCCGGCCCTGGGACAGAAGCCGCAGGCGACGGGTCGTGCCCTCGATCCGGTCGATGTCGAGCAACAGCATGTAGAGGCTGTAGCGCAGGCGGTGATTGAAGTTCGCCGAGCGTTGATGAACGACCTCGCCGACGTACAGGGCATCGCAATCCTGCCCCACGGCGCAGCCAGCGATCGAGGAAGAACGCGAAGCCGAAGAAGGGGCGGCTCCGGACACGGTGCGCGCTTCCGCCCCCTCCACCATGCCTCGCATGGTCCCCCTCCCCCGCCTGGCGGAGGAGGATCGGTGGGTCGTGGTCGTCACGCCGCCTCAGCCACGGGGGTCTGGACCGACCCCAGCACGATGCGGCCGCTCTCGTTCGCGACCGTCCAGGGACGGCGCACGTCGCCCATCTGTTCGGCTGCGGCCAGACCGGCCTGGAGACCGTCCTCGTGGAAGCCGGACCCGAACCAGGCCCCGGCGAACCAGACACCGCCCTGCCCCTGCAGCGACCAGAGCTCCGACTGCGCGGCCACGGCGGCGAGATCGAAGACAGGATGCTCATAGTCCCACGCGCCGATCACCAGTGCAGGATCAGGGTCCTTGGCCGGGTTCAGGCTGACGAAGAGCGGCGGGCCCGAGAGCGACTGAAGCTCGTTCATCCAATAGGTCACGCCGCCCTCGCCCGCGCGGTCGGAATAGCCCTTGTGCGTCCAGGCGGCCCAGGCCTTGCGCCGCTTCGGCATGGCCGAGACGTCGCGATGCAGGATGGCGCGATTGGCGCGATAGGCGATGGCCCCCAGCAGGTGCCGCTCATCGGGCGTCGGTTGGTCCAGAAGCCGCAGCGCCTGATCCGAGTGGGTCGCCAGAAGCACGGCGTCAAAGCGTTCGGTTCGCCCGTCCTCGAACCGCAAGGTAGCACCCGACGGGTCGCGCGCCACGCCGACGACGCCCGCGTTCAGGACCGTGCGACCGGCGAAATCTGCGTGCAGTCGCCGCACATACTCGCGGCTTCCGCCATCGACCGTGCGCCAGGTCGGCTTTAGGTCGTAGGTCAGCAGGTTGTGGTTCATGTAGAACCGCACGAAGGATGCCGCCGGGTAGGCCGACATCTGACCCATGGAGCAGGACCAGATGGCCGCCGCCTGGGGCAGGAGGTGGGCCTCCTTGAACAGGTCCCCATAGCCGTTGCGGGTCAGATAGGCGTCCAGCGTCTCGCCTGTGCGCTCCATCTCGGCCAGGTCCTTCGGGGCCTGCTTCTGAAAGCGGAGAAGGTCGGAGATCATGCGCCAGAACTTCGGACTGACCCAGTTGCGCTTCTGGGCGAACAGGGCACGGATGCCGTGGCTGGAGTACTCAAAAGCCCCGTCGTCGATCGACACCGCGAACGACATGTGAGCCGGCTTGGTCGGCACGGACAGGTGCTCGAACAGGGCCTTCAGGTTCGGATAGTTGTCCTCGTTGTAGACGATGAAGCCGGTGTCCACCGCGACAGGAGCCGAGGGCGTGGGCGCCTCCACCGTATTGGAGTGGCCGCCAATCCGGTCGTCCGCCTCGAACAGGGTGACGTCGTGGCGCTTGCCCAGCAGCCAGGCGGCGGACAGCCCCGATATGCCTGACCCCACCACCGCGATCCTCCGGCGCGAGGCGGTTGGTTCGGGGTTCGAGGTGGCAAGATGCAGACTCATGGTCACTCCAGAACGTAGGGGGCAGACCGATGATCTACGACCGGTCTCTCGCCACGGATGACCCTCATCCAGCCAGAGTGATCGTGCGTAACTGCCGGATCGCCCCCAAGCGCGGCCGTTGCGTGCGGCAACGGTTAGGCTTCGCAAGAGCGGGCCGCAATGTCAGGATCGTCACATGAACCTCACCAACGTCGCCATTCGTCAGCTTCAGGACGCGCCCTTTCCCGATTTCGTCACCCGCCCCGCAATCCGCAGTCTGGTGACAGAGGCGCGCAAGAAGCTCGACCGCGACGGCCCGCACGATGCGGCGGCCTTTGCCCGCGAGATGGCGGCACGCGCGATCGCCGAGCACACCGATGCGGCCAACGATCAGCACTACGAGCTGCCGCCCGAGTTCTTCCGCCTGTGTCTGGGCGAACGGCTGAAGTACTCCTGCTGCCTGTATCCAACAGGCCAGGAAACGCTGGATGAGGCCGAGGTACTGGCGCTGGGCGAGACCTGCGAGCATGCCGATCTGCGCGACGGACAGACGGTGCTGGAGATGGGCTGCGGCTGGGGCTCGCTGTCGCTCTGGATGGCGGAGCGCTACCCGAACAGCCGGATCACGGCGGTGTCCAACAGCCATGGCCAACGGGGCCATATCGAGGGCCAGGCGGCGGCGCGCGGGTTGACCAACCTGACCGTCATTACCCGCGACATGAATGAGTTCGAACCGCCCCAGCCGGGGGCCTATGACCGGATCGTCTCGGTCGAGATGTTCGAGCACATGGCCAACTGGCGCGCCCTGCTAACCCGGGCGAAGGGCTGGCTGAAGCCGGACGGACGCATGTTCATTCACGTCTTCACGCATCGTGACGCGCCCTACCGGTTCGACCACACCGACAGCGGCGACTTCATCGCCCAGCACTTCTTCACCGGCGGGATCATGCCCAGCCACGACTTGATCCATCAGTTCCCGGATCTGTTCTCGGTGGAGCAGGAATGGACCTGGAACGGTGTGAACTATCAGCGGACCGCCGAGCACTGGCTCCAGAACATGGATCTGAACAAGGATCGCGTTTTCGAGTTGATGAGCGAGACCTACGGGCCCGCCAACGCTCGCCTGTGGACCCGCCGCTGGCGCCGGTTCTACCTGGCGACCGCGGGACTGTTCGGAAATGACGCCGGCCGTACCTGGGCCGTCAGCCACTATCGCCTCAAGCCCGCCTGAAGGACACCGACATGCTGAAATGGATTGCCGCTTATCTCGGGACGGCCACGGCCTTCGCCGCCATCGACTACGTCTGGCTGACGAACATGACGGATCGGCTCTACAAGCCCGTGCTCGGCCCCATCCTGGCGCCCCAGCCGGACCTGGTGGCGGCGGTGATTTTTTACATCATCTACATCGGCGGGATTGTCTTCCTCGCGATTGCGCCGGCCCTGAAGGCGGGGTCATGGAAGCGCGCCTCACTGAACGGCGGGGTCCTGGGGTTTGTCGCCTATGCCACCTACGACCTGACCAACCAGGCCACGCTGGTGGTGTGGTCGGTCAAGCTGACGGTGATCGACATCGCCTGGGGCACGACGCTGACGTTACTGGCGGCGACGGCGGGGTACTTCGCGGCGTCTGCGGTGAGCCGGCGTCCGGCCTGACGATTTCCGACCGCCCGTTGTCATTGGCGAGCCGATGATATCTGATCCCCCTATCACTTTGGTTGGGGAACGGTTTGATGTTGAAGACGACGGCGACAATCGCGCTCGCGGCGATGTTGGGAGCAGCCCTTCCTTCTGCGGCCCTGGCGCAGAGCAAAAGCTTGCAGCAGGTGGATCCGTCCGCCCGGGCGACCTATGGCGACTATCGCCTGAACGCCGGGTTCCCCGACGATCCCTATACGATCTACGTCACGGCGGGCGGCGATGTGGATGCCTCCTACGTGGCGAGCGGCTGCTCGGGCTCGGTGGCCTATGCGCCGGACGCCCAGGTGACCTACCGCGCCGGCAGCCTGCCGTTCATCATCCGCACGGAATCCGACAGCGACACCACCCTGCTGGTCAACGGACCCGACGGCCGCTGGTACTGCGATGACGACTCCGGTGGCTCGCTGAACGCCCAGCTGCGCTGGGGCAGCCCTCCGTCCGGCACCTATGACATCTGGGTCGGGACTTTCGGGGGCGGCACGGCCCAGGCTCGACTGCTGATCAGCGAACTGGACTCCACGTCGGACTACGACGACACGAACTACTATAACTCTGGTGGAACCTTCGGAGAGGTCTCGCTGAGGGCCGGCTTCTCTCCAGATCCGCACACGGTTTATCTGACCGCCGGTGGTGGCGTGGACGCCGCCAGCGCCCTGGGTTCAGAGTGCGTCGGCAACGTTGCTGACCAGGCCGACTATGTCGTCAACTACACGGCCGGCAGCTTCCCGCTGATCTTCGGGGTCGAGTCCGACCGCGACACGACCCTGGTCGTGGCCGATCAGAACGACAACTACTGGTGCGATGATGACGGCGGCAACAGCGGCCTGAACCCTCAGGTCTATCTGAACAACCCCCGCAGCGGCACGTATCGCGTCTGGGTCGGCACCTACAGCTCCGGCAATGCACCCGCAACGCTGTACGTGACTGAGCTTTCGGGCAACGCGCCTTAATCAAATCGCTCACCCGTGGCGCGTGTGCCATGGCGAGACGGACTGCGACCCGGCTATGATGCCGGGTCGTTTTCGTTTGGGGCTTGAGGCGTGCGCGCAGGGGTCAATGCAGTCACCGCCGCCCTGGTTGTCGGCGTCGGCATCGGCCTGGCGCTGACGCCGGACGGCCGCGCATGGCTGGCGAGGCCGACGTTGCTTCTGGGAGAGACGGCGAACGCGTCGGCCACCCCCACCGCCCCTACAGGGGGGACGTCGCCGTCCCTTATGACCGCTTTGGCCCCGCCTGCGCTTGCGGCTGGGGCGCTTCGCGAAAAGGCCGCGCAGGGACAGCTGCGCATCGGGGTGTTCGGCGACTCCATGGCAGATGGGGTCTGGACTGCGCTGTATCGCGATCTGCGCATCCACCCCGGCGTGACCGTGACGAAGTTCAGCGAGGTTTCGACCGGCCTGTCGCGCTATGACTACGTCAACATCCAGACCAAGACGGCCGGGCAGATCGCCGAGGAGCCGATTGATGCGGCGGTGATCCTGTTTGGCACCAACGACGGCCAGGCCATCGAGCTGGACGGCGTGATCCACGATTTCGGCAGCGAGGAATGGAAGGCCGCCTATGCCCGCCGGATTGACGATCTTGTCGGCCTGCTTCGGGGCCAGGGCATCGTCGTCTACTGGGTCGGCCTGCCGGAAATGAAGCGGGCCAGCTTCGACGAGAAGATGAACCTCATCAACGAGGTGGTCTCCAGCCGCATGGCGGCGCTGCGCGTCCCCTTCATCGAGACCGAGACCCTGACCCGGGATGCGGCCGGCGAATACGACGCCTATTTGTCCGACGCAGACACCGGGCGCAGACGCCTGATGCGCTTGCACGACGGCATCCACATGACCATGGCCGGGTACATCCGCATCGCCGAGCCTGTGGCGGACCGTATCCGTCGCGACGCGGGCCTTGAGCGCGCTGCGGAGCCGTCGGACGGATGATCGGGGCTCTGGCCCTGACGGCGACCCTGGCCCTGGCGGCCGGGACAGCCGCCCAGGAGCGCCCCTGGACGCCCCTGCCCGATCCGGTCAGCGCGACCTGTCCCGCAGGTCTTTGCCAGCCCGAGGGGCTGAATGGCTTCTTCGCTGCAGTGGAACGGGGCGGGCCCGTCCAGATCGTCCAGTTCGGGGACAGCCACACGGCGGGCGGTCAGATCACGGGCTCCCTGCTCTGGAGGCTGCAATCCCGCTGGCCCCGTGTGGATGTTCGGATGGACGCCTACGGAGTGGTCGGCGAGACCCTGAGAGGACTTCAGGCGCGCACGCCACTGTTCGTGGGTTCAGCGCCGGATCTGGTCATCATCGCCTATGGCACCAATGAGGGTTTTGACGACCTTCTGGATCCCCTCGCCTATGAGCGGCTGTTGAGGGAACAGATCCGGCGGGTGCGGCAGGCGGCCCCTTCCGCCTCCATCTTGATCGTCGGCGCCCCGGAGGCCATGCGAGGCGAAGGCGGCGGAACCTGCGCCAATGATCCCGAACGGCGCTGGCGGCCGCCGGCCATGCTGTCGGTGGTGCGGGACGTGCAGCACCGGGTCGCCGCCGAGATGGGCGTCGCGTTCTGGGACTGGAAGGGTCGGATGGGAGGCGAGTGTTCTGCCCACGCCCTGACGCTCGGTGCCGAGCCGCTGATGCGCCAGGACCATGTGCATTTCACGGGAGCCGGCGGCGACTGGATCGGCTCCTTGCTGTTCGACGACATCGTGGCCGCCCAGGCCCATCGGGGAGGCCGCTAGGTGCTGTTCCCGACGCTCGCCTTCGGTGTCTTCTTCCTGTTCGTCTACTTCACGGCCTGGTCGCTGGATCGTGAGAACGAGCGCCGCAAGCTGTTCCTGCTGCTGGCCAGCTGGGTCTTCTACGCCCAGTGGGACTGGCGATTTGTCGCCCTTCTGATCGCCTCGGCCGTTCTGAACTGGGGCGTGGCCGCCCTGATCGCACGCTCCGATGATGCAGGGCGCAGAAAGCTGCTGGTTGGTCTCGGCGTGGCCGCCAACCTGCTGATCCTGGGCGTTTTCAAATACTACGGCTTCTTCGTCGAACAGGCGGGTGAGCTTCTGGCCCGCTTCGGTTGGGAGCGCGATGTGCCCCTTCTGGAGATTGTGCTGCCGGTCGGCATCTCGTTTTTCACCTTCCAGGGCATCAGCTACGTCGTCGATGTCCATCGCGGGAAGACACCACCGGCCAGGAGCCTGCTGGATGTCATGCTGCTCATGAGCTTCTTCCCGCATCTTGTGGCCGGACCTATCGTTCGGGCGTCAGATCTTCTTCCGCAGTTCGAGCGAGCTCCGCGCCTGACCCGTGAAATGGCGGCGTACGGCTTCCTTCTCATCGGCTGGGGGCTGTTCAAGAAGACGGTCATCGCGTCCGAGCTGGCGACACGGCTGGTCGACCCCGTGTTCTTCGATCCGACGGCCTATGGCGCGCTCGACATCACGGCGGCGGTCTATGCCTATGCCATTCAGATCTACTGCGATTTCTCGGCCTACTCGGACATGGCCATCGGGACAGCGGCACTGCTGGGCTACGCCTTCCCGCGAAACTTCGACCAGCCCTATCGTGCCAGCTCGCTCCAGGATTTCTGGCGGCGCTGGCACATCAGCCTGTCGAGCTGGCTGCGCGACTACCTCTATGTGCCTCTGGGCGGGGGCCGAAAGGGGCTGGTCCGCAGTTGCCTGAACGTCTTCATCACCATGCTGCTGGGCGGCCTGTGGCACGGTGCCGCCTGGACCTTCGTGGCCTGGGGCGCGTTGCACGGCGGCGTGCAGGTGATCGAGCGCCTGGGCCGCGCAGTGTTTCAGGGCCGCAGGGTCATCCCCGCATGGATCGGGGTGATCGTCACCTTCCACATCGTCTGCCTCGGCTGGATCCTGTTCCGCGCGGAGACCTTCCCGATGGCCATGGACATGCTAGCAGGACTGGGCCGGTTCGACGCCGCGACCATGGTCACGCCATTCCTGTTGACGCTGATTGTCGGCGGCCTGGCCATGCACTGGTTGCCGCCGCGCGCCATCGAAGGGTTCGCGACCTGGCTGAAGCCTGCCCCATCCCTCACGATGGGTTTGCTGATCGGAGCGGCAATCCTGTTGGTCGAGGCGATGCGACCCGAAGGCGTTGCGCCCTTTATCTATTTCCAGTTCTGAGGTGGGCCGATGAACGACCGCCCCGACGATCCGGACATTCCCCTGGCCCCCTTCCCGACGGAGATACGGCGGTCGCCGTTTCCGCCTCTGGACGGAGAAACCGCGCCCTACCTCGATGCCCCCGAACCCGCCCCGCTTGAGACTGCGCCGTCGAGTGCGGAGATCCCTGGGGAGCCCGAAAGTGCTGGCCATGCCTTTGCCGGTGCTGTGTCCGACAACCCACTGGTGACCCTTGGACGGTTCGCCTTCCCTCCCTCAGCCGATCCGGATGAAGACGGGCTTGCCGCGCGTGATCGACGCTGGACCAGCCGCGTCATCGTGATCGCGGCGGTCTTTCTGCTGATCTTCAACATCGCTTCGGTCCAGAACTGGGCACGCCAGCAGGCCCCCGGCTGGCTGACGACCACGGTAGCTCGCCTGGCCGAAGTCTGGAGCGAACAGATGGCCCTGCTGGGCGCGGACCAGCCGCGTGAGGCCGTAAGGGACGCCTATCGAACGGCCAGCGAAGCCCAATGGCCCGAGCCAACGCAGCCGCCACCCGAAGCGGCCGATGATGGGGCCTAACGTGCCGCGTTTGCCTCGGTCCAGGACACGAGCTGGCTGTTAAATGAACGCGACGCCTGATCGAAGGCCTCTGCGATCGCCGAGACCCGGTTCTGGCTGGCCGCGTCCTCGACTGTGATGATCTCCTCGGCGAGGATCGTCCGCTCCGGGAAGCGCAACAGACGCACCCTCGCGCTGATGGTCACCACAGGGATCGCGCCTTCGACGTCGTAGCGCGCCTCGAACGTGCGCACGTCGATGTCGAGCGTGCGGGTGACCGGCGTGAGTTCCTGCTGGCCGATCAGGCGCACAGTGCGGGCCTGATCGCCAAAGGCGCTCTCGATGCT
>JADCBH010000269.1 GCA_020253595.1 Brevundimonas sp. | reverse complement strand
GGACTGGAATGACCTGCCGGCGGACGTGCTGACCTATCTGTGGCCCAGCCGGTACTGTCCGTCGGACCAGTTCGGGCGGTTCGTGGAGCGCCAGTTCGGCGGGACCGAGGGGGGCGAGCGGGTGCTGGCGATCCTGGACTGGATCTCGGCCAACATCGACTATGAGCGCGGCGTGTCGGACAGCGAGACGACGGCGGCGCGGACCTTCATCGACCGGGCCGGGGTGTGCCGCGACTTCACCCATCTGGGGATCACGCTGTGCCGGGCGTCGGGCATTCCGGCCCGGGCGGTCAGCGCCTATGCCTATCAGCTGACGCCGCCGGACTTTCACGCCGTGTTCGAGGTCTGGCTGTCGAACGGATGGTGGCTGGTCGATCCGACGCGGCTGGCGCCGATCGAGGGACTGGTGCGGATCGCCTGCGGGCGGGACGCGGCCGACATCGCCTTTCTGTCGACGCAGGGCACCTGCGACTTCGTCCGGCAATCGGTCACGGCCGTGGCCGAGGACGAGACCGCGCGGGCGGCCTGAGACCTCAGTTCGGCCGAAGGCGCGAGGCGCGGTAGGTCTCGATGACATCGATCCGACGCAGCACCCTGTTGTTCGGGTCGATCAGGATGTGGGCGTCCGGCGGCACGTCTGCGATTTCGCCGCGACCGTCCGTCATCGGCAGATAGACCAGCTCGTCGCCGACCAGCACATCGAGCGGCATGGGGAAGGGCGCGCCGTCGCCGGTGGTCCAGGACAGGATCAGCCGATCGCCGTCGCGTTCCTGGTTCAGGACGGGCAGGGCGGCGTTGTACAGGTAGGCGCGGAAGAACCAGTCCATGTCACCGCCCACCTCGGCCTCGACGATGTCGATGAAGTCGCGCGTCGAGCGGCGGACGGTGCTGAAGTTGCCGGGCCGGGGATCGGGACGGCCGTAAACGAGGGTGGTCAGCGACCGGAAGAAGGCCTCGTCGCCGATCAGCCTGTGCAGGGTGTGCGCCGTGAGCGCGCCCTTGAAGTAGGTGTCGTTGCCCGGCCCCCGGCCCTCGAAATAGCCACCGCCGACGAGGGGCTGGCCGGTCACGACCGGGAAGGCATTGACCAGATCGGCATGGAGCTCGGCCAGCTCGATCTGCATGTAGCGGTCGCCGTTCAGCCAGCGGGCGTAGAGCGGCTGCATATAGGTGCCGAGCCCCTCGTGCAGCCAGAAGTCGTCGGCGTCGACGTGGGTCATCTGGTTGCCGAACCACTCGTGGGCCAGCTCGTGCTGGAGCAGCCAGTCGTAGCCGCGCAGGTCGATGCGGTAGCCGTTGCCATAGGCGTTGATGGTCTGGTGCTCCATGCCCAGGTGCGGGGTCTCGACCACGCCCATCTTCTCGTCGCCGAAGGGATAGGGGCCGACGGTCGCCTCGAAGAAGTCGAGCATGGGGGCGAACTGGGCGAACAGGGCCTGGACCTTGGCCGGGTCGTCGGAGCGCAGGTGCCAGTATTCCATGGGGAAGCTGTTGCCGAAGCGGCTCTGGTAGGTCGCTTCGACCTTCTCGTACGGGCCGATGTTCAGGGCGACGGCGTAGGGGTTGATGTCGCGCGCCGACCAGTTCCACGTGGTCCAGCCGTCGCCGTGGTCGACCGTGCCGAGGAAGCGGCCATTGGACGGCGCGGCGAGGTTGGACGGCACAGTGATGTGCAGATCGACGCGGCCGGGTTCCGACAGGCTGGAATCGATGCAGGGCCAGAACAGGTCGCAGCCCTCGCCCTGAACAGCGGTGGCGATCCACGGCTCCCCGGATGGCGCGGTCGCCCAGACGAAGCCGCCGTTCCACGGTGCCCGTGGCGCGACACGCGGCTGGCCGGAATAGGCGATGCGCAGGGTGGCGGAGGCACCGGCCGATAGCGGGGCAGGCAGGCGGGCCCAGAGCCGACCGTCGTCCTGACCCCAGGCGCCGGCGTCGAGGCGGGTACCGTCGACGGCGACTTCGGCGATGTCGAAGCGCGGGTCGAGATCGACGACCAGACGCTGGACGGGTGCCGTGGCGGTGAAGGTCAGGGTGGCGACCGCCTCGATGGAGCGGGTCTCGGGAAGGATCTTGAGCGCGAGATCGGCGACGTCGAGCGTCACTGCCGCCTGCTCGGGCGCCAGCGGGCGGCCGCTCAGGAGGGTCGACGCGGCCGACTCGGTCGGGGGCGTCTGGGCCAAGGCGGGCGTGGCGAAGAGGAGGGCGGCGAGAACGGCGGCGCGGATCGACATGGGTCGGAGATCACGACGGTGGAGGAGTGGGGTCAAGGGGAAGGGTGGCGACGCCGTTTCGTGTGCTTGCAAGGTCTGGTGGTCCTAGAAGCCGACGCGGTTAGAGTCTGAACCGGGTGGGCAGCGGACGTTCTCTATTTGGCCGCTTCCCAGGGATCGGTGTGCTGAGCAGGACGAATCCGTTCCTCAGGCCGTAGGTCGCTACAGCCGCCGCCCTGCTCCGGCTTTAGCGGCCTGCCATCGAAAGTCGCCAGACGATTGTCGACATACTGCAAGACCAAGCGCTCGGCGGAAGTGGTTGCTGCCGCTAGTCCCTCGGCCACGATGCGCCGGTAGTCGGCCATGTCTGAAGGAGATTTGGAAAACGCGCATGGTTCACCGGAGGGCGGTTCGGGAATGTGAGCGTCGAACGTGATAGCTTCGGCAAAGGAGAGGTAACTCACCGAGTTCCCCGAGCCATTGCAACCATCGGTCGATTGAGTGAGGCTGACCCACGCGTATTCGTTTGCTGCAAACCAACGCGCGCAGCCGTGAGGCAAAGTGCGCTCCCAAGTCCAGCCCATACCGTGAGCCTTCCACTCGTATGATGCCGCTGCTTCTTTGGGCACCCCTGTGGGACGTGGTAGGACCGGGCCAAGCACAGGCACGACTGCTCCATAAATCAGTATGGGTGCCGATAACCAAATCATTAGCGCTACGAAGACGGCTCCGAAAACTAGCGCCAGTCGCCTCATGGGGTTTGATCCTGCTAGCTACTGGTCGAACGATCCATGGCGCGATTTTAGCAGCTGCCTTTGGAAGGCTGAAATGGGTCGAAAGCGGCCCTATCCTGCCAGACGAGAAACTGACAGTCGGCCTTTCGCTCACAAGCGGACCGACCCAGGGTCCGCCTTGGGGTCGTTTGCGGATGACCGGTAGACAAGGTGGATGCCTTCTGGTTGCATCACTGAGTTCCATTTTCGCCGCGTAAGAGCCATGACCCGAGACCCTGTCATTTTGATCGCGTATGTGGCGCTGGCGGTATGGACGGCAGCCACGCTTCTGGTCGGCGTGCTCTATCACTCTGCAAGCGACGGTGATCGTTTCCAGCCGTGGGTCTTTCCGATGTGTATGGTCACCGCCGCGGGCGCGTTGGTCGTAGATCGCCTGCGGAAGAAGCGGCTCGGGCGTTAACGCCCGGCGGCCTCGGCCCGGCTGTGTCTCCAACGGGTCGAGAACGGACATGGCGAGCTGCTGTTGCAAAGCGGATCTGCCGAACAGCCGCTAGGGGTGGGAAGCGGACGCTGATCGCGTAACAATAGGCGGACCCCTTAGGCTGAGACCTTACGATGCGCCATCTCATTCAGCAGCCAAAGAGCGTAGCCGCCGACAGCATTTGGACGGCGGTCACCATCTGGAAGTTCGCCGCCATCCCGATGGTCATTCTCACGATAGCATCTACGTTTTACGCGACGAACAAGCTTGAACCCTTCCTGCTGTTCGGCGGCCTCTATGTCGCCAGTGGATTTTTGGGCGCGGCGTGCTGCTGGCTTAAGTCAGTCCCGAGTTGGCTGATCTACTGGTTTAGAGTGCGGGGCCAATGACACCGACCAGAGGTCCGCAACGGGTCGGAATCAGATAGGGCCCACAATCCCCAAATTCGCCATCGCCCACGCCGCATCGCTCTTCCGCTGTGAACGGGATGGGGAAGCGACGGAGCCTGGGCGGTCGCCCGGAACCGATGTGGCCCCCTGCTTTCGCGTTACGGGGACCGTGTGATGTGTTTTCGGCTCGCGCCGAGGCTCCGTCGCGATCGGTGCGCGTGAGCAGTTGGC
>JADCBH010000268.1 GCA_020253595.1 Brevundimonas sp. | reverse complement strand
GGGCGACGGGGGTGAGCGACCCGGTGCGGCCGACCTGGATGTCGATGCCTTCCAGAACCGTCGTCGCCTGCTGGGCCGGGAACTTGTGGGCGATGGCCCAGCGGGGGCTGCGGGAGACGAAGCCAAGCCGGTCCTGCCAGTCCAGCCGGTCGACCTTGTAGACGATGCCGTCGATGTCATAGCCGAGGCTCGCGCGGTGGGTCTCCAGATCGCGGTAGATGGCCAGCAGGCCTGAGGCATCCTCGACGCGCCTGGAGCGCGGATTGACCGGAAAGCCCCAGGACTGGAAGGCGGCCAACGCCTCAGCCTGGGTCTCGGCGAAGGGCACCGAGGTCTCGCCCCAGGCGTAGGCGAAGAAGCGCAAGGGGCGGGCGGCGGTGACGGTGGGGTCGATCTGGCGCAACGACCCGGCGGCGAAGTTTCGGGGATTGGCGTAGGTGCGACGACCGGCGGCCTCGGCGTCCGCATTGAAGGCGGCGAAGGCGTCGTTGGGGGCGTAGACCTCGCCCCGGATCTCGATCCGGCTGGGCCAGCCCGAGCCCGACAGGCGGTGAGGGATGTCGGCGATGGTTTTCAGGTTCGCCGTGATGTCCTCGCCCGCGCGACCGTCGCCGCGTGTGGCGCCCTGGACCAGAACCCCGTCCTCGTAGCGGATGTTGGCGGACAGGCCGTCGATCTTGGGCTCGGCGACGAAGGCCAGGGGTTCGTCTGCCGACAGTTTCAGGAAACGTCGGATGCGGGCGTCGAAATCGGCGACGTCGCCGTCCTCGAAGGCGTTGTCGAGCGACAGCATGGGCACGCCGTGGCGGACCTCTGCGAACTGGCTGGAGGTCGGGGCACCGACCTTCAGCGAGGGCGAATCGGGGCGGATCAGGGCGGGAAAGCGCGCCTCGACGGCGGCGTTGCGGGCACGCAGGGCGTCGTAGTCGGCGTCAGAGATTTCCGGCGCGGCCTCGGCGTAGAGGGCGTCATGGCGCTCCATCTCGGCAGCGAGGCGGGCCAGTTCAGCGGCGGCTTCGGCTTCGGTCAGGGTGTCGACAGCGGGTTCGGACATGCGGCCGGGTTTAGCATCCGTCCCGCGCCCCGCCAGCGGGGGATGACGCCGAATTCAGCGGACGACAGGGCTGCAGTCGCGCTAATCGGAATCCGAACCCGACCAAGGAGCCTTCATGTCCCGTTCGCTTCGCGCCCTGCTCGCTGGCGCCGCCCTGACCGTCCTGGCCGCCTGTGCCGGGATGCAGACCGCTGCGCCCACGCCTGCGCCGGAGGCCGCCGCGCCCGCCGCCAGCGCCGACTACACCCAGCTGATCGCGGACCTGCGCATCCTGTCGGCCGACGACATGGAAGGCCGGGACACGGGCGCACCGGGCGGGGAGCGGGCGCGGGCCTATATCGTATCGCGGCTGGACGCCCTGGGCGTCGTCGCCCCGCCCATGGGCCGGCTGCAGCCGTGGGAAATGCAGGGCCGCACGCGCGAGGGGCCCAGGACCTTCAACGGAATCAACATCCTGGCCGTGATTCCCGGCACGCGGGCGACGGATCGCTACATCGTCATTACCGCCCACTATGACCACGTCGGCGTGAACGACGGCCAGATCTTCAACGGCGCCGACGACAATGCGTCGGGCGTCGCCACGGCCCTGGAGATCGCGGCCCGGCTGAAGGCCGCGCAGCCCGAGCACAGCGTGATCTTCGCCTTCCTGGACGGGGAGGAGCGGGGCCTGCTGGGTGCCCGTCACTTCGTCGAGGCCCCGCCCGTGCCGCTGAGCTCCATCGCGCTGAACCTGAACTTCGACATGACCGCGCGCGCCGAGACCGACATGAAGCTGTGGGTCACGGGCACCTATCAGAACCCGACCCTTCGACCCCTGCTGGAGCCCATCGCGGCCGAGAACGGCGTGTCGCTGGCGTTCGGCAAGGACACGCCGCAGGACACGGGGAACAACAACTGGGTCGAGGCGTCGGACCATGCCGCCTTCTATCGGGCCGGGCTGCCGTTCCTGTATCTGGGCGTTGACTATCACCCCGACTATCACCGTCCGACGGATGACTTCGAGAAAGTCACACCGGCCATCTTCGCGGCGGCGACGGAGCTGTCGTGGCGGTCGTTCCAGGCACTGGACCGGGGCATGAGCCGGTGAGCGCGTTTCACTCGCAAAGATAGGCCTTGATCGGACGTTTCTGACGGTGCTTCGTGTTTGTAGCGGAGCCTTGCCATGACCACGACGACCGACGCCTTTGACCTTCAACGCATTCAGAAGGTCCGGAAGCTTTTTCTGGGGCTCTCGCTGCTGGCGATCCTGATCCTCGCGCTCTTCACCGGAACCTGGTGGGGCCAGGGCGCGGTCCATCAGGGGGTCGAGGCGGCGGGTCTGGGGGCGATGGTGCTGAGCATCGTCGGCAGGGCGTGGTGTTCGCTCTACATCGGGGGTCGCAAGAAGGCCGAGGTGGTCTCCACCGGTCCCTATTCGATCAGCCGCAACCCGTTGTACGTGTTCAGCTACGTCGGGGCCTTCGGGGTCGGGGCCCAGACCGGCAGCATGGTCCTGGCGGCTCTGTTCGTGGTCGTCGCGGTGCTGGTCTTCCACGCCACGATCGCGCGCGAGGAGGCCTGGCTTTCCGCCGCGTTCGGCGATGCGTATGAAAGCTATCGAGCGCAGACCCCGCGCTGCGGACCGGATTTTTCGAAGTGGCGAGACGAGGACGAGCTGAAGATCCGGCCACGGTTCTTCCTGACGACCCTGCGCGACGGCATGGTGTTTTTTCTGGCCATCCCCGTCTTCGAGGCGATGCAATGGGCACAGGCCGCCGGCTGGCTTCCGGTCCTTCTGCGCCTGCCCTGAGCCGCCAGGCGCACGCCGGCGTCGCGCTTTTGGCCGTTGCCGGGCTTGGCCTTGCGAGTTGCGATCTGCTCAGTCCCCGGGCTGATGAAACGGCCCCTGCCGAGAACGCGCCGGCCGTCGCCTCCGCCGGTGACTTTCGCCATTCCCAGAGCGAGGACCTGTCCGGGTTCTATACGCCGGTGGCCGAGACGGGGGACGGCGAGGGCCGGCTGCTGCTGGTGTTCATCGGCCAGCCGGCTGACTTCGAAGCCTGGGAGAAGGGGCCGCGCGACGGGGGCTTCGCGCCGATCCTGCTGGAGTTCGCGGGAGGTGAGCGGGTGCTGCCGGAGCGGTATGAGGTCACCGACGACCGGGTCCGCTTCTCCGGGACTAGCGCGGACCTTGGTCGGGTGACACTGGAGGCGCGGCTGGACGGCGGGGCGCTGGCGCTGGCGCGGCGCAACCTCGGAACGGACGAGGAGCCCGCGATGGAGGGGACGGTCACGGTCGATGGGCGCAGCTTCGGCGGGGTGAAGTTCACCTGGTCGATGGGCGGGGGCTGAACGGCTGCGTCAGGAAGCGTGGCTTTACGGCTCGGCGACGGCGTGATCCTGTCCCTTGCATCAAGCGAGGGGAATCCGATGAGACAGATCGTTGTTCTGGCGATGGCCGGGCTGTGCCTGGCGGCCTGTGGGGCGGGGACGGAAGACGAGGCCGCGGCCAAGGCGGAACCGGCGGCGGAGGCCGTTGCGGCCGAGACGGCGGCGGCACCCGCGGCGGAGGCAGCGGCCCAGCCCACGAGCACTTTCAGCCATAGCCAGACGCAGGACCTGTTCGGCTACTACATGCCCGAGGGTGAGGTCGGCGAGGGCGGTTTCAGCCTGATCCATCTGCATATCGCCAGCGCGCCCGAGTTCGAGGCGTGGGAGGCCGGCGAGCGCATGGCGACCTATGGGCCCGTCATGATGGAGTACCTGCTGCCGGGCGAGGTGTCCGAGCGGGTGCTGCCCGAGAGCTATGCCGTGACGGATCGCACAGTGCGGATGACGGGCACCCACCCGGACTACGGCCGGGTGACGCTGGATGCGCGCTTCGAAGGGCCGGCGATGACGGACGCCCGGAGCAATCTGGGCGATGGCGAGGCCCCGACGCTGGTGGGCACCGTCACGATCGCCGACCGGACCTATCCCAACGTCCGGTTCCTGTATTCGCCCGGCGACTGACGCGGTCGTCCAACGAAGAAGGGCGGCCCGTGAGGACCGCCCGTCGCAGGATCAGTTGACCGTCGCCTTGACGATCTTGCCCGGAACCCGGGGCGGCTCGCCCTTGGGCAGGGCGTCGACGTGGTCCATGCCTTCGATGACCTCGCCCCAGACCGTGTACTGGCGATCCAGGAAGGTCGCGTCGTCAAGGCAGATGAAGAACTGGCTGTTGGCGCTGTTCGGGTCGTTGGTGCGGGCCATGGAGCAGACGCCCCGCACGTGCGGCTCGGCCGAGAACTCGGCCTTCAGGTTCGGCTTCTTGGAGCCCGAGGTGCCGGTGCCGGTCGGGTCGCCGCCCTGGGCCATGAAGCCCGAGATCACCCGGTGGAAGACCACGCCGTCGTAGAAGCCCTCGCTGGCAAGTTCGGTAATGCGGGCGACGTGGCCGGGCGCCAAGTCAGGGCGCAGGCGGATGACGACGTCTCCGGTGTCGAGTGTCAGGGTCAGGGTCTGGTCGGCCATCGGGCGCTCCGTCTTGGATGAATTGGCGGGGTCATAGCCGCATCGGGCCACGGGCGCTATGTGGGGGCGATGAGCGAAGACGAAAAGCCGCCCTCAGCTGAAACCCCTGCGCGCCGCCGCATGGTGCGCCCGCCCTCGGGCGGGACCGCGGCCGGCCGTGGACTGGGCAGCCAGATCAAGACGGCGGACAAGAAATCGATGTCCTCGATCCAGTGGATCAAGCGCCAGCTGGCCGATCCCTGGTCGGAGCGGGCCCGCGCCGAGGGATGGCGCAGCCGCGCCGCCTTCAAGTTCGCCGAGATCGACGACCGGTTCCATCTGGTCAAGCGGGGCTCACGCGTCATCGACCTGGGCGCGGCCCCGGGAGGCTGGGTCCAGGTTTGCGTCAACCGGGGCGCGGCTGCCGTCGTGGGTGTCGACCTGCTGCCGATCGAGCCGATCCCGGGCTCGACCCTGATCCAGGCGGACTTCACCGATCCGGGCGTGGATGCGCAGCTGATCGAGGCCTTGGGCGGGGCACCGGACCTGGTGCTGTCCGACATGGCCCACAACACGGTCGGCCATCGTCAGACAGATCACCTGAAGATCATCGCCCTGATCGAGATCGCGTCGGAGTTCGCCATCCGCACGCTGAAGCCCGGCGGGCATTTCGTGACCAAGAACTTCCAGGGCGGAGCCGCCGGCGAGGTGCTGAACGACCTGCGCGCCGCCTTTGAGGACGTGAAGTACGTCAAGCCCGCCGCCAGCCGGAAGGGGTCGTCGGAGGTCTATCTGGTGGCGATGGGGCGGAAGGGCTGAGGTCTCAGGCCGTCTGCGTTGTCGCCCGAGCGCGGCGGGCTTCCCGCGCGGTCCAGACCCGGTCATGCAGGGCAAAGAAGACCATCTGGACCAGGGGCTCGACAATGCCGATGGTCAGAGCGGCCTGAATGTCGCGGGTTATGGCAAAGGCCACCAGCACGGCGACCACGAAGTGCATGACCCCGTAGGTGACGGTCTTGACCGCGATCTTCTTTAGCGAGGGCAGGGCGTGGGTGTGGCCGTGGTGCCCGTGGGAGCGGGCCTGTTCCTCGGCGTTCATCACGTCGAGGCGGGCGGTGAAGGCCTCGGCCGTCTCTTCCATGCCGCTGCGCATCCGTCGCTGTTCGATGCGATGCCAGATGCGGTCGTGGAAGGAGTAGGCGATCGTCTGGAAGAAGGGCTCCACAAAGCCGATGGCCAGCGCCATGCGCCAGTCGCGGGTGATCACAAAGGCCACCAGCATGGCCACGATCAGGTGCATCACGCCGTAGGAGGCGATCTTGAGCGCGAGGCTCCGCACGGATCGGGCGAGTGTCACGACCATCGGGCCCCTAAATGTTAGCTATGGCTGAAAAGTTCAACCGTCACTGAAAAAATCGCGGCCCCATGTCGCGGCATAGGCGACCCCGTGTCGCCGGTTGACTTCGCACCCGCGAAAGACGATAGGCGGCCCGCAAAACGGAGACTCCCATGGAGATTCGCGAAGGGCTCACCTTCGACGATGTTTTGCTTGAACCCGGCGCGTCCGAGATCATGCCCGCAGACGCGGATGTCTCGACCCGGTTGACCCGCGACATCCGCCTGAACATCCCCCTGCTGTCGTCCGCCATGGACACGGTGACCGAAAGCCGCCTGGCGATCGCCATGGCGCAGGCCGGTGGCCTTGGGGTCCTCCACCGCAACATGACCGCCCAGCAGCAGGCCGATCAGGTCCGCGAGGTGAAGCGGTTCGAGAGCGGCATGGTCATCAACCCGGTGACGATCCGGCCTGAAACGACGCTGGGGGAAATCCGCCAGATCGTGGCGTCGCGCAAGATCAGCGGCTTTCCCGTTGTCGATGCCGATGGACGTCTGGTCGGCATCCTGACCAACCGCGACATGCGGTTCGACACCGATCCGAACAAGAAGGCCGGGGAGCTGATGACCTCGGGCGAGCTCGTCACCGTGCGCGAGGGCGCCGGCAAGGACGAGGCGCGAGAGCTTCTGCGGACCCGCAAGATCGAGCGCGTGATCGTGGTGGATGAAGCCTATCGCGCCGTCGGCCTGATCACGATGAAGGACATCGACAAGGCCCAGGCCCACCCCAATGCGGCCAAGGACGACCAGGGGCGTCTGCTGGTCGGCGCCGCCTCGACGGTCGGTGACGCAGGTTACGAGCGGTCCATGGCGCTGGCCGAAGCGGGTGTGGACGTGGTGGTGATCGACACCGCCCATGGCCATTCCATCCAGGTCAGCCGCGCGGTGGAGCGCATCAAGCGCGAGAACAACCGGGTCCAGATCATCGCCGGCAATGTGGCGACCTATGACGCGACACGCGCCCTGCTGGACGCGGGCGCCGATGCTGTGAAGGTCGGGATCGGCCCGGGCAGCATCTGCACCACCCGCATCGTCGCGGGCGTCGGCGTGCCCCAGCTGACGGCCGTCATGGAGGCGGCGCGGGCGGCCAAGGACACCGGCGCGCCGGTCATCGCCGATGGCGGCATCAAGTACTCCGGCGACCTGGCCAAGGCGCTGGCGGCGGGCGCGTCGGTCGCCATGATGGGGTCGATGTTCGCGGGCACCGATGAAAGCCCCGGCGAGGTCTTTCTGTACCAGGGTCGCTCGTACAAGACCTATCGCGGCATGGGCTCGGTGGGCGCGATGGGGGCAGGGTCGGCCGACCGCTACTTCCAGAAGGAAGTCGACACCCAGAAGCTGGTGCCTGAGGGCATCGAGGGCCAGACCCCCTACAAGGGACCGATCGCGCCGGTGCTGCACCAGATGGTCGGCGGTCTGAGGGCCGCCATGGGCTATGTCGGCGCGGGCTCGATCGCCGAGTTGCAGGCCAAGGCGCGGTTCGTGCGGATCACCGGCGCGGGCCTGCGTGAAAGCCATGTCCACGACGTGATGCTCACGCGTGAGGCGCCCAACTACCGGCAGGGATGACGACGATGAGCGACGCCTGGGTCCTGGCGACCACGCCCGAACTGACCATGCTGACGGCGACGCTGATCCTGGCGTTCGTGCACGTCTTTCTGCCCGCCGCCGGGCGGACCATGGTCAACGGCATCGGCTGGAACGCGGGGCCGAGGGACGGCGCTCCGGCTCGCCCCGGCGTCATCACCCAGAGGCTGGAGCGGGCCCAGGCGAACCTGTGGGAGACGCTGCCGCTGTTCATCGGCGCGGTCCTGATCGCCCATGTGACGGGGGAGGAGGGGCCACTGACCTTCTGGGGGACGCAGGCCTTTTTCTGGTCGCGCCTGATCTACATCCCCATCTATGCCCTGGGCATTCCCTTCGTGCGGTCGATCGTGTGGCTGGTCGCCATGGGCGGTCTGATCGCCATCTTCACCGCCATCCTGACCTGACAGACTGAACTGAACACCTGATTTGACCCCCGCCGCCCGTCTCGCCGCCGCCGCCGCCATCATCGACCGCATCTCGGCGGGCAAGGCCCCGGCCGAGGCCGTGCTGAAGACCTGGGGGACCGAGAACCGCTACGCCGGGTCAAAGGACCGCCGGGCCATCGCGGATCAAGTCTACAAGGTGCTGCGTGCGCGCGGACGCCTGGTCTGGGCCATGGGCGGGCGCGAGGATGGGCGGGCACTGGTCATCGGCGCGCTCAGCCTGATCGACGGCCTTTCGGTCGAGGAGATCGAGACGCTCCACTCCGGCGACGGCTATGGGCCCAAGCCCCTGTCCAAGCAGGAACGCGCCCGGATCAGCGCCACGGCTGACGATCTGCCGGGCTGGGTCGCGGCGGGCCTGCCCGAGTTCGTGATCGAGGACTTCAAGGGAACCTTCGGCGACCGCTGGGCCGAGGAGGCCGCCGGGCTGATGGTGCCGCGCGCGCCCATCGACCTGCGCATCAACGCCGCCAAGGCGACGGTCGAGGAGGTCGAGGCCGAACTGCGTGAGGCAGGCCTGTCGTCCGCGCGAACCCCTTGGTCGGCGTGGGGCCTGCGCCTGTCAGCCGAGCCGCCGCCCAACGTCCAGGCGCTGGAAGCCTTCAAGGCGGGGCGAATCGAGATCCAGGACGAGGGCAGCCAGATCGTCTGCTGGCTGGCGGGTGTGCGGCCGGGGATGACGGTCGTGGACTACTGCGCCGGGGGCGGGGGCAAGACCTTGGGGCTGGCCATGCAGGGGCTGGCGGCGGGTGCGTCCCGTGTCGAAGCAGCGAGCGAACCCGAACGGGTCTGGACGCCCACCGGCTGGGTCGATCCGCCCGCAGCCGGAAAGCCAAAGCCCGCCCCGATCGCTCAGGGCGAGGGTCGTCTGATCGCCTGCGACGTGGTGCAGAAGCGGCTGGACAACATCCGCCCCCGTCTGGCCCGGGCAGGCGTCGAGGCCGAACTGATCCATCTGGGTCCCAATGGCGGCGGGGTCGAGGACATCGTGGGCATGGCTGACGTTGTGTTCGTCGATGCGCCCTGCACGGGGTCGGGGACGTGGCGTCGTCGGCCGGAAGACGCCTGGCGGCTGAAGCCGGAGGACGTGGACCGGATGCATTCGCTGCAGACCGCGATCCTGGCCCGCGCCGCCAAGCTGGTGAAGCCGGGCGGACGGCTGGTCTATGTCACCTGTTCGATGCTGCGGGTCGAGAACGAGGCGACGGTGGACGCCTTCGAGGAAGATCATCCGGGCTTCGTGCCGGTCGCGATCGTTGAGGCCCTGTCCAGCGATGCGATCACCGATCCGGGCCGAGCCAGGCTGGGCGCGCTGGCGCAAGGTCATCGCCTGCGGATGTCGCCGGCTTCGACGGACACCGACGGCTTCTTCGCCGCCGTCTATGAGCGCGCGCGGTGAGCCACAGGCTGGAGCGGTGGGGCGGGGTTTCGATCCTGACCGTCATGGCCGCCCCGGCCGAATACGGCGACCATCTGAGAGCACGGATTGCGCCCGTAATGACGGGTATCGGCCCGGTCGAGGCAGCGGTTGTCCTGACCCACGTGCTGGCCGAGCTGAAGGCGCGGGGGGACTTGCCCGATCTGATCGTGTCGCTGGGGTCGTGCGGGTCGCCGACGCTGGAGCATGCCGCCGTCTATCAGGCCGCCTCGGTCGCCTATCGCGACATGGACGCCAGCCCGTTGGGGTTCGAGAAGGGGGTGACGCCGCTGTCGGAGTTGCCTGCTGTCCTTTCGCTTCCGACGCCGATCCCCGGCGTGCCGACGGCGACGCTTTCGACAGGCGCGAACGTCGTTTCCGGGGCCGCCTATGCCGCCATCGAGGCCGAGATGGTCGATATGGAGACCTGGGCCCTGGTCCGCGCCGCCATGCGGTTCGATGTTCCCATGATCGCGCTGCGCGGCGTGTCGGATGGGCGCGCCGAACTGACGGCGCTGGAGGACTGGACCTCGACCCTGCACCACGTCGATGAAAACCTCGCCGTCGCTCTCGACAGACTGAAGGCCGTGCTGGAAGAGCGCGGCCACGACGCTCTCTCCCCCGCCTGCGCCAGGAAAGCCGCCCGATGACCGCCCCGACCGATCACGAGAAAGTCCTCATCGTCGACTTCGGCAGCCAGGTGACCCAGCTGATCGCGCGGCGCCTGCGCGAGGCGAGCGTCTATTGCGAGATCCATCCCTATGCGAAGGCGGAGGCCGCGCTGGCGGCCATGAGCCCGGGTGCCATCATCCTGTCGGGCGGCCCCGAGAGCGTGCACGAGGAGGGCAGCCCGCGCGCTCCCCAGGCCGTGTTCGAGGCCGGCGTGCCGGTGCTGGGCATCTGCTACGGCGAGATGACGATGTGCGAGCAACTGGGTGGCAAGGTCGAGGGCGGCCACACCCGCGAGTTCGGCCGCGCCGAGATCACCGTCGAAAAGGCCTCGCCCCTGCTGGAAGGGCTCGCGCCAATCGGGGCGGACGAGACGGTCTGGATGAGCCACGGCGACAAGATCGTCGCCATTCCGGAGGGCTTCGACGTCCTGGCCTCCTCGGCCGGGTCGCCCTATGCCGTGATCGCTGACGAGACCCGCCGCTTCTATGGCGTGCAGTTCCATCCGGAGGTGATGCACACGCCGCGCGGGCACCGGATGCTGAGGAACTTCACCCACGACATCGCGGGCTTGAAGGGCGACTGGACCATGGCCGCCTATCGCGACGAGAAGATCGCCCAGATCCGCGAACAGGTCGGCTCGGCCAAGGTCATCTGCGGCCTGTCCGGCGGCGTCGACTCCTCAGTGGCAGCCGTTCTGATCCACGAAGCGATCGGGGATCAGCTGACCTGCGTGTTCGTCGATACCGGCCTGCTCAGGAAGGACGAGGCCAAGCAGGTCACGACCCTGTTCCGGGAGCACTACAACATCCCGCTCATCCATGTGGACGCCTCGGCGGAGTTCCTGGGGGCCCTGGCCGGCCAGTCGGACCCGGAGACGAAGCGCAAAACCATCGGCCGGGTCTTCATCGAGGTGTTCGACCGGGAGGCGAACAAGATCGAGGGTGCCGAGTTTCTGGCCCAGGGGACCCTCTATCCCGACGTGATCGAGAGCGTGTCGTCGTCCAGCGGGAAGGCCCACGTCATCAAGAGCCACCACAACGTCGGCGGCCTGCCCGACTATATGAAGCTGAAGCTGGTCGAGCCCCTGCGCGAGCTGTTCAAGGATGAGGTGCGGGCGCTGGGGCGCGAGCTGGGCCTGACCGACGCCTTCGTCGGCCGCCATCCCTTCCCCGGACCGGGCCTGGCCATCCGCATCCCCGGCGAGATCACGCAGGACGCTGTCGCGACCCTCCAGGAGGCCGACGCAATCTATCTGGAGGAGATCAGGAAGGCTGGCCTCTACGACCAGATCTGGCAGGCGTTCGCGGTGCTACTGCCGGTGAAGACCGTGGGCGTGATGGGCGATGCGCGGACCTATGAGAAGGTGCTGGCGCTCAGGGCCGTGACGTCGACCGACGGCATGACGGCGGACTTCTTCGAGTTCCCCTGGGACGTGCTGGGCCGGACGGCGACGCGCATCGTCAATGAGGTGAGGGGGGTGAACCGGGTGGTCTACGACGTCACGTCCAAGCCGCCGGGGACGATCGAGTGGGAATAGCGCGTCGACCTGACCCTGAGCCTGAACGCTAGAGCGGACCCGGCCCCGTCGCCCAGTCGTTCAGCTGGCCCTGCCAATACACCTCTTCCTTGCCGTCGATTTCCCAGGCGACCTCACCGAAAAAGGGGATCCAGCGACCCTGGTGTAGCCGGTAGTCGGAAAACCGACCCCGCCAGGGCGTCGGCACGATGGGCTCCACCGCCGAGCGCGGCCGATCGGGAGCGAAGACCGTGGCAACCCGTCCCACCTCATCCAGACCAAGGGTGACCTCAGCCGCCGCCGTGCCCTCACCAGATCCGACGATGAGTTCATTCGCTCTGCCCTCGCGCCAGCGCAGGGCCGGGTTCGCGAGGATGGCGTCTGGAACCCAGGGCAGTTCGGCCAGATAGCGCATCAGCTCGCCACGCATCAGCGCAGGCGTGTGCGGTGTACGGACCATCGGGATAAAGCCGAGCGCCGTGACATCGAGCCGACCGACACCGTTTTCGAGGGCGTCGCAGACCCCGATCAGACCGAAGGGTGGGAACCGGGCGCGCCATGCGAAATCGCAGGCCCCGATCTGCATCGACTGGCGCGCGGTGAAAGACATCCAGGATGCCGATCCCAGAGTGCGCTTCATCCGGCCGGTTTGCACCAGGCGAACACCCGATCCCTCCGGAAGGATCCGGGCGCCCAGTCGATTGGCCAGATCAAGAACTGACGGCGGCAGGTCGCTGCGTTGATCCGAGGGCGAGGGGTTCATGACGAGGTTTCATTCACGTCTCGATCACTGCGGCGACGGGTCGGCGGGGCGCGTAGGGCAGGGTGGGTCCATACCCAAAGCGCATCACGATATCCGGCCGGCGTCCGGGCAGGCCGATCAGACTTGCCAGCTCCGGTCGCAGCGACGGCACCTCGACGGGCTGGTTGATGAACGCGTGCTTCAGGCCGAGCGCGGTGGCTTGCAACGCGAAGCGCTGGCAGGCCTGACCCACAGCCACCCAATGTGCTGGGTCGGCCCGCTCAGCGGTGAACACCGCGATCCCGGCAGAAGAGCGGATCTGCCTGGCATAGGTCTCATTCAGCGACCGCGCCGAGGACAGCCAGTCGAAGGCAAGCGGCCCCAGCCAGTCCGGCAGCGCCGGGTTGCCGCTGGCTACACTGTAAAGCCCGTCGCCTGTGCGAAGCGCCTGCGCCGGGTTGAAGCGAAGCCACGACTTCAGCTCTCGCACGAATGCGACATCGGCCATTTGCGTTGTGTTGCCCGTGACAACCAGATCGCGCAGGGCATCGGTGCGGGCACGGTCTGTCAGCAGAACCAGATCGACGCCAGTTACGGCCGCCGCGTTGGCGAGCAAGGTCAGGTCGGACGCGCTAACGGAGCGGCCATCGTAGTCGGCACGGGTCGACTGGCGCAGCGGGATTGCGTCGAAGAGGGCTGAGCGCGATGCCGGTCCGGCCTCGAAATCGAACAGGACCGCGCCATTTCCCTGGGCCTCGAAGGTCACGACGCCGGGCCGACCAAGCACAGCCGAAGTCAGCGCCAGATTTTCCACCGCACAGCCAAGGCTCACGAAGACATGATGGTCGTCAGGGTCGACCACGGGCGTCCGCCGCGACAGATCAGGCAGGATGGAGATGCGCCGCTCACTCAGGCGAAACCGCCATGGCTGGGCGTTGTGTCCGTTTGGCGCGAGCGTGGCGTACCGGATCAGATCACGCGCGTCGGCGTTCGCTGCCGGCAGAGCCCGCATGGCCGACATGGCGTCATCATAGTCGGAACGGGAGCCCATCGTCGCGACTTACAACCCCGTCGCGCCTGTTACAAGCGCCGCAACCGCCGCTCCGCCAATAAGGAGCTGTCGCCGATCCATTTGCATTTTCCTCGGTCTGCCGACGTTCGGCACCAAGGGAGCGAACCCCAAAGAGATCGCATCGACGGCGTGTCAGGACCCGGGTGTCGACAGGCTAACCCGGCGTTCGCCCGATGGTTCCACCGGATCGGCAGGCGTTCGCGGTCCTTTGAACGGTGCCGGTGCCGAGGGGCGTCAGGCCCGGGCCGCCGCCTCCAGCGCGGCGATGTCCAGGCGTTTCATCGGCATCATGGCTTCGAAAACGCGGGTGCGGACGGCGGGGTCGGGATCCTTCATCAGGACGACAAAGGCCTTGGGGACCAGCTGCCAGCTCAGGCCGTAGCGGTCCTTGATCCAGCCGCACTGCTCGGCTTGCGGAACGGCGGACAGGGTCGAGTACAGATGGTCCAGCTGGGCCTGATCCTCGACCGAGAGCTGGAGCGAGATGGCTTCATTGAACTTGAAGAACGGGCCGCCGTTCATGGCCGTGACCTTCATGCCGCCCAGCGTCATCTCGACCATCAGAACGTCGCCGGCCTTGCCGGCGGGGTAATCGCCGGGTGCGCGCTCGACGCTGTCGATCCGGGTATCGGGGATGACCGAGGCATAGAACAGCGCCGCCTCTTCGGCCTCCTTGTCGAACCACAGGCAAGGCGTGATGCGGCTCTGGCCCATGCGGCGTCTCCGGTCTGTGTGACCGCCTTTTGATCCTGCCGGGGGACCAAGCGCAAGTCTGTCCAACGCTTCACCTCGGTGCCCCAAACTCGCCGCATTCCGCTACAAATGTAGCGTTACATATGTAGCGGAGATGGTGATGATCGAAGGCCTGCCCCGACGCGAGCGCGAGGTGTTCGAGGTATTGTGCGGCCAACCCGGCGCGACGGCCGCTGCGGTGCGTCTGGCCCTCGTCGATCCGCTAAGCGACTCGGCCGTCCGGACCCTGCTCAAGCGGCTTGAGGACCGGGGGCTGGTGGCGCGCGAAAGCGGGCCGGACGGCTTCGTCTATCGGCCCGTGCCGCGCGCCTCGACCGTGGCGGCAGGCGCGCTCCAGCGCATGGTCGACACCTTCTTCGCCGGTTCAGCGGCATCGGCGGCCACGGCCCTGCTCGGCATGAGCGGGCCGCTGAAACCCGAAGAGATCGAGGCGCTCGAGCGTCTGATCGAGGCTGCGAAGGAGCCCGAGGCATGAGTGCCCTGTTGATCGCCCTGTTCTTCAAATCGGCCCTGATCGCGGGGACGGGACTGGCCCTTTCCGCCTTGGTCGCCCGCCGGCCGGTGGATCGCAGCGATATCCTGCGTGCCACCGTCGTGCTTCTGCTGCTGCTGCCGCTCGCGATCGCCTTCGGGCCGGAGATAAGGCTGGCGCTGTTGTCGCCGGTCGAGCCCGTCGGCACCGAACCGCTGACTTTGTGGAACGGGTCGGTCCGACCGGCCGAGGGACTGACGGTGGCCGGCTCGGTGTTCGCCCCGTCGATGACTGAGGTCATGGCTATGGCCTGGGCGCTCGGGGCGGTGGTCGTGGTCGGGCGGTTCGCGCTCGGTATCCTGACCCTGTCGCACTGGACCGCCTCCGCCCGGCCGGTCGAGGCCCCCGCCTGGCGCGAGGCCCTGCTGCGCCAGCGCCCCCGTCGCCGACCGGTTCTGCGTGCAAGCGATCAGGCGATGAGCCCGCTCAGCTGGGGCCTGCCGCCCGGCGTTGTGCTGCTGGATGCCAAGACCCTTGCCGAGCCACAGACCGCGCCGGCCGTCATCGCTCACGAGATGGCGCACATCACCCGCGGAGACTGGATCTTCCTGGTTCTGTCGCGTCTGGCGCTGGCCCTGTTCTGGTTCAACCCGCTGGTCTGGATGGTCCACCGCGCCCTGATCGATCGGTCCGAAGAGGCCGCCGACGCTATCGCGATCCGCCAGGTTGATCGCCGAACCTACGCCCGGGCCCTCGTCGGTCTGGCCGCCCGCACTGCCCCTGTTCCGCTCGCCGCTGCCGCCATGGCCGCGCCGGGTCCCGCCCTCAAGCAAAGGATCGCCCACATCATGTCCGATACGCCCAACGCCCGCCGCCGTCCTATGGTTGTCGCGGCCTGCATCGCAGCCTTCGCGGCCGTCGCCACGCCCATCGCAGCCCTCGAGATCACTCGCGCGGTGCACATCGACGGCGCTGCACAGACGCCGCCAGCTCCCCCGGTGCCGCCGGCTGCTCCGTCCGGGGTTCTGGCCGCGCCGCCCGCACCACCCGCCCCGCCCGTCATGGATGCGCCTGAGCCCCCGGCACCGCCGGCTCCCCCTGCTCCACCGCAGAATGGCGAGGGCGTCTGGTTCTACCGGGGCTCCGACGAGGGGAGCGCTCAGGCGAGAGAGGCCGCGGCCCAGGCCCGTGAAGTGGCGGCCCAGGCCCGGGCCATGGCGCAGCAACACCGGGCGGAGGCCGCTCAGCACCGTCAGCAGATGGCCGCCGTCCGCGCCTCCGCCGATGCGGCTCGCCAAGCCGGAGAGCAGGCCAGGCTCGCGGGCGAACAGGCTCGCGCCCAGGCCGAAGTCGCCAGGCGCGAGGCGGATCAGGCGATGAGAGAGGCCCGCATCGAAATGCGTCGAGGTGCCGAGGAAATGCGTCGTGAAGGCCGCCGCCTGGCCGATCCCACCTATCGCGCCGAGCAGACCCCCTCTGGCAGGGTGGTTGTCCGTCTGTCTAATTCCTAAATAGGACCCTGAGGCGGGCGGCGAAGAGG
>JADCBH010000267.1 GCA_020253595.1 Brevundimonas sp. | reverse complement strand
TGACGGAAGGCTTCCTTGCCGCCGGGTTCAGCCGGGCCGACATGGTCGATGTGACGTTGAGGCCCGATGCGCGCCCCGTCACAACAGCCGAGGACGCCGTGCAGCGCATCGCCGAGACGACCTCGCGGGCCCAGCGCGGCTGCTTTCTCTACATCACCTCGCACGGCCTGCCGGAGCAGATCGTGTTCGGTCCGGACGTCATCCTGACCCCTACCCTTCTGGCGACCCTGGTACGCAACTGGTGCGGCGAGCGGCCGACGGTGCTGGTGCTATCGGCCTGCTTTTCTGGATCGTTCACCGATGCGCTCGCAGGCCCGAACCGCATGATCCTGACGGCGGCGCGGCGGGACCGGGCGTCTTTCGGGTGCAGCGAGGATGCGGTCTATCCCTATTTCGACGGCTGCGTCATCGAGCGCTTGCCCACCGCCACGGACTTTATCGCGCTAGGGAACGCCGTGCGGTCCTGCGTCAAGGACCGTGAAGAGGCCGAGGGCCTGGCTCCCGCGTCCGAGCCCCAGGTCTTCATCGGGGCCAATATGCAGCTTTTGGTTCCGACACTCCGATTCAGTCGGCCGCCTTCTTGATCTTGCCCAGCGGGCCGCGCTGCAATAGAACAAAAAATGAACATGACGGAGGACGCGATGTTGACCGGGGGCTGCCACTGTGGGGCGATCCGCTATGAGACGGCGGACGAGGCGATCCATCATTCGCTGTGCCACTGCCTCGATTGTCGAAAGGCCGCGGGAGCCCCGGCCGTCGCCTGGGCGCTCGCTCCAGCGGATCAGGTCACGATCACGGGCGACCCGGTCTGGTACGCCTCGTCCGAGCACGGCCGGCGCGGCTTCTGCGGTGTGTGTGGGACGGGCCTGTTCTACACCAACGACGTCATCTTCCCCGGCCAGATCGATGTGCAGAGCGCCACGCTGGACGATCCCGACGCCATTCCTCTCCAGGGCCAGATCCAGATCGCCGAACGCATCGGCTGGATGGGCCATCTGGAGCAACTACCCGCCTTTGATCGCTATCCCGGGCCGCCCGAGGCCTGACGGGGAAAGGCGCGGATGGTGATGCGCTCGCGCTCGCCCTCGCGCCGCTCGACCAGCAGCCGCGCCACCTGTGCGTCGTCGTGGAAGAGATAGCCTTTGATGGCGTCGAGCAGAGCCTTTGCGAGGTTATCGAGGTCCATCCAGGGCGGCTCGCCAACGTGCTCCATCACGATCTCGACGACGAAATCGCCATAGGAGGGCCGGGCCCCGCGCCATTCCTTGCGGAAGAACTCATAGACCAGCGGCTTGTAGTACTTGGCCTGGGTGGTCAGGCCGTCGATCATGACGACGACAGCGTCGCCCTCCTCGCGCGCACGCACCTTTCCCGACACGATCCAGTCTGAAGTCACGCGCGTCCGCCTTGCCCGGTCATGTGCCCGTGCTACACGCCTGCGCATTCTCCCGCCACGCCTTCGCGAGTGCTCCAGACCATGACCGCCCACCGCACCGAGACCGATACCTTTGGCCCGATCGAGGTCGCCGCCGACCGGTACTGGGGCGCCCAGGCGCAGCGCTCGCTGGGTAACTTCAAGATCGGCTGGGAGAAGCAGCCGCTGCCGATCGTGCGGGCGCTGGGCATCGTCAAGCGCGCGGCGGCCGAGACCAACATGGCGCTGGGCCGGCTGGATCCCGCCATCGGCAAGGCCATTATCCAGGCCGCCGACGAGGTGGTCGAGGGCAAGCTGAACGATCACTTCCCCCTGGTGGTCTGGCAGACGGGCTCGGGCACCCAGTCGAACATGAACGCCAATGAGGTGATCTCGAACCGGGCCATCGAGATCCTGGGCGGCGAGATGGGCTCCAAGAAGCCCGTCCACCCCAACGACCACGTCAACATGAGCCAGTCGTCCAACGACACCTATCCGACGGCCATGCACGTGGCCTGCGCCGAAGAGGTGGTGCACCGCCTGCTGCCGGCCCTGGCCAAGTTGCGGAACGCACTCAATGACAAGGCCGAGGCGTGGAAAGGCATCATCAAGATCGGCCGGACCCACACCCAGGACGCGACGCCGCTGACGCTGGGTCAGGAGTTCTCAGGTTACGTTCAACAGGTGACCAAGGGCATTGAACGAATTGAACAAACCTTGCCCGATCTGATGCAGCTCGCCCAGGGCGGCACGGCGGTCGGCACGGGCCTGAATGCCCCGATCGGTTTCGCCGAGGGCGTGGCCGACAAGATCGCCCAGATCACCGGCCTGACCTTCACCACGGCCCCGAACAAGTTCGAGGCCCTGGCCGCCCACGACGCCATGGTCATGAGCCACGGCGCGATCAACACAGTGGCCGCCAGCCTGTTCAAGATCGCCAACGACATCCGCTTCCTGGGGTCTGGTCCGCGGTCGGGTCTGGGCGAACTGGCCCTGCCGGAGAACGAGCCGGGGTCGTCGATCATGCCGGGCAAGGTCAATCCGACCCAGTGCGAAGCCCTGACGCAGGTCTGTGTCCAGGTGTTCGGCAACCACGCGGCCATCACCTTTGCCGGGTCACAGGGGCATTTCGAGCTGAACGTCTTCAACCCGGTGATGGCCTATAACTTCCTGCAGTCTGTGCGCCTGGTAGCCGATGCGGCCGTCAGCTTCACTGACAACTGCGTGGTGGGCATCGAACCCCGGATCGACAACATCGAGCGAGGCCTCAACAACTCCCTGATGCTGGTGACGGCGTTGAACGGCAAGCTGGGCTATGACGCCTGCGCCAAGATCGCCAAGACGGCGCACAAGAACGGCACGACGCTGCGTCAGGAAGCGGTCGGCGGTGGCTATCTGACTGATGCGGAGTTCGACGAGGCGGTGCGCCCCGAGAAGATGATCTCGCCGGGTTGAGACCAAAGTGGCCGCTCTGACCCGCCCCTACTGGATCGAGGCGCGCTTCGAGCGACGCGAGGGGTGGGACGATGGCGGATATCCGTTCAACCTGCCGGCGGTGCGATCGCTGCACAGTCTGATGTTCCACCCCAATGTGACGTTCCTCGTCGGTGAGAATGGATCAGGCAAGTCGACGTTGATCGAGGCCCTCGCCGTCGCCTGGGGCTTCAATCCCGAAGGCGGCGGACGCGAGCACAGGTTCGGTACACGTGAGAGCCATTCACCGTTGCACAAGTTCGTTCGGCCCGTTCGGGCCCCCGTTGGCGTCAAGGACGGCTTCTTCCTGAGAGCCGAGAGCTTCTTCACCGTGGCCAGCTACCTCGAGGACATCGGCGCCATTCGATACGGCCAGAAATCGCTTCACGAACAGTCACATGGCGAAAGTTTCTTCGCCTTGTTCGACAACCGCTTCGTCGGTGACGGGCTGTATATTCTTGACGAACCGGAGGCTGCCCTGTCGCCCAGCCGACAGCTGTCGTTCCTCGCGCGGATGCACGAGCTGGTCATGGCCCGGTCACAACTGATCATCGCGACCCATTCGCCGATCCTGCTCGGATATCCGAACGCCTGGATCTACCAGGCATCGCGGCACGGGCTGGACCGGATCGAGTACGAGGACACCGATCACTATCAGGTCACACGGAACTTCCTGACCCGACGCGAGACCATGCTGAAGGCCCTGCTGTCAGACGACTGATCAGGGCTTGTCGCGGATCGTTGCGCCGACAGGCGCCAGGGCCAGCTTCGCCAGCTCCAGATCCTTGAGCGCGAAAGGAATGCCGATGATCGAGATGAACTCGACGATCGCGATCAGCAGGTGCGAGAGGGCGATGTACCAGCCGGCGAAGATGAACCAGATGACGTTCAGGCCGATGCCGAAGCAGCCGATGCCCTGCCCTTCGGCCTCGCCGGCCCAGACGACCTCGCGTCCGAAGGGCCAGAACGAATAGCTGGCGATGCGCCACGCCGCGCGGGTCCAGGGCAGTCCAACGAGGGTAAGGGCCAGGATCGCGCCGCCCAGCAGCCACAAAAGGCCGCTGATCCACCCGCCGAAGATGAACCACAGGATGTTCAGGATCAGTCGGATCAAGCGCGTCGTCTCCCCGTCGGCCGATCGCCGACCCCCGATACATAGGCCAAGGCTCGGCCTTTGACAGCGGCGGCCTGGTGAATTCGCCGTAAGTGGCGTCAGAGGCCGGTGTGTCCAGGTCGAGGCGGATCGGCCTGTATCGGGCTTCAACGCCGGGCCACAGGCCTGATAACCCTGACAGAGGCAAATGACGGGATGCCGTGGCGCTTGATGGCGGGCGCGGCTACCTTGGTTTGTCCCGGCTTCGGGAGCGCGGTCACGCCGCTCCGCGGCGGTACTTGAGAGATCGAGATGGGCGAGGTCATCAACCTGAACCGAGCACGCAAGGCCCGCGACAAGGCGGAAGCCAAGGCGAACGCGGCCAGCAACCGCGCCGCCCACGGCCGAACCAAGGCTGAGCGCAAGGCCGCCGACGTCGAGCGCGAGCGGGTCGAACGGCTTCTGGATCAGTCGAAGCGGGAGGACTGACATGGGCGGCTCATCTGACCCTCGGCGGCACAGCCTGATCGCCCTGATGGCCCTGCAGCGCGCCAAGGCGATCCGCGAACGCGAACAGCGGGAAGCCGGGACGGCCGGGGCCGAACCGAAGCCGAAGAAGAAGGGCTGGTTCGGCTAGTCTGCTCGCGGTGCGCGCGTGAGCAGCACCTGCCCCCCGAGCACCAGGGCAAGCCCTACCGCCGCCGGCCAGCCGAAACGGGCGTCCTCGAACAGGGCTGACACGAGCATGGCGATCGGCGGCGTAAGCGCGGAGATATAGCTGGCCAACGCATAGCCCTGCGCCTTGGCCACCGCGAAGTAGGTCACGAAGGCGATGACCGAGCCGAACACGGCCAGATACAGCAGCGAAACGACGTAACCGGGGCTCGGGTCGATGGTGAACTGTGCGCCGGTTGCCAGCCCGAACACCGCCAGCATGCCCGTGCCATAGGCCATGGCCCATGCGGTCTGAGGCAAGATGGCCGAACCCGACTGCTGACCGCGCCAGGAGAAGTAGTTGCCGATCGCCGAGCTGATCACCGCTAGCAGAGCCAGACCGATGCCGACGAGGGCCCGCTGGTCCAGCCCTTCGCCCAGCGCCTCTCCGCCAGACAGAACGGCGACGCCGACGATGCCGAGCGTCGCCCCGATCCAGGCGGCGCGGTGGGCCCTCTGGCCGACGACGAGGCGGAACAGGACCAGGTTCAGGAAGGCCAGGGTAGCGAAGACCACAGCCACGATGGCCGAGGTGACGTTCTGCTCGGCGGCATAGGTGAAGGAGTAGCTGACCGCGAAGACGAAGGCCCCCTGCCCAACCGCCGCGAGATGCTGGGCGCGGTTGAGCGTCAGAGACCGTCCCGTAACGGCGCATCCTGCAAAGATCAGGAGCGCCGCCAGTCCGAAGCGCCAGGTCAATGAGGCGGCGGGGTCAACGGTGCCGAGCTGCCAGGTGATGGCGTACCAGGTCGTGCCCCAGATGACGGCGCAGACGATGACGCCGGCAATGGCCAGCGCGCTGGCTGACGGCTTCACAAGGGACTGAAACGGCAAGGCGGCGACTCGATGGTGGGAGCGAAGGCGGCTCCGCTTGCGCCCATCCCTACCGCGGCGCAACCGCGGCCGGGCAGACTGCTGACAGAAATCAGGCGCGCAGCTTCAGAGCGGCGCGAGAGGCTTCAGGCACGCGGGCGTAGACTGTCGGGGGACGAATGCCTAGGCGTGCCCGGGCCGTCTCAAGCGGTTCGGCGAACAGGGCCTCGTAATCCAGCGATGGAAGCCACTGGGCTCGGCGACCGTTCCGCCACGCCTGCCAAACCGCTCGCCGCGCCGGGATCGAACGGTTCTCGCGCTGGATTTCTCGCGCCGCGCCCCAGCCGATAAAGGCAAAGCCAAGGTTCTGGGTCTGGCCATAGGAGAAGGAGACGACACAAGCCTCCCCCAGCGCATCGGTGCTGTATCCGGTCAGGACGTGCCAGATGTCGTGGATGTCGCGCAGGCGGCGCGAGTACCAGACGACCGGATGCGGCGCGTCGATCTCGGGCGCGACCTCACGCGCGGTCTCGGCCAGGCCATCGGCCGTAAAGCCGCGCGCTTCGCGAAAGGCGCGATACTCGCCGCCGACCGTCCCCGGCGCAAAACGGGCCAGCCAGGCCGGGTCATCGAGGCGATGCGCCAGTTCCTGTCGCAGAAAGGCCTGGCGACCGCCCTCGACGGTGCGCAGCATGCGATTATATCCCCTGGCACCGGAGGCTCCGGTCAGGGCGCGCATGATCTCGAACACCTGGGCGGTGTCTTCCTTGTCGCGGATCAGGCGGTTGAACGCCTTGAGCGCCGCCAGCGGCCGCAGCCGCTGGGGTGCGATCTCCTGAAAATCGTCGGGATAGACGGCCGCGTCCATCGTCATCGGTTACATCCGGCTGAGAGGCGCATAGTCTATCGCAACTGACGCCCCTGCCCAAGCGGTCATACGGATCTCGCCCGTGCTCAAGAAGCGCTCTGTCGTCCTTGCCGGCCACGCCACCTCGGTGGCCCTTGAACCGGAGTTCTGGGCGGTTCTGGACCAGGTCGCGGCGCAGCGTGGACTGAGCCAGGCCGGGCTTCTCGCCTGGGTCGATGAGACGCGCGGGCGACGCTCGCTGGCCTCGGCGTGTCGTCTGCTCGCGCTCGAGACCGCAGCGTCAGGAAGGATCACTGGCGGCAACGGCCCTTAGGGCTCAAGGTCGAGGCCCAATCAGGAGCAACCGCCGTGACCGCCTCGGATCGCAATCTTCTTCCGCCCATCGTTTTCGGGGGTCTGATCGCGGTCGGACTGATCGGTGCCGGCGTCGCCATCGGCGGAGGCGTGATCAACGCCCAGACCGGCAACCGGCAGGTGACCGTCAGAGGCCTTGCGGAACGTAATGTCACGGCAGATCTCGCGATCCTGCCGCTGCGCTTTACCGTCGCGGGTGAGGATCTCCCGGCCGTACAGACCCAGATCGACGCAGACCTGACCCGGGTCCGCACCTTCCTGACCCAACAGGGCTATGCGGATGACACCGTCACGATCGGTCGGCTGGAGGTCACCGATACCCAGTCCCAG
>JADCBH010000266.1 GCA_020253595.1 Brevundimonas sp. | reverse complement strand
AGCAGGGCGCGGGTCGTGCGTTGGGTCATGATCTGTCCTGATGCCGTGAGCCGACGCGAATGCGCCGGCCTGTCTGTCTCGACTCCGCCGAACCGTTCGACGGATGGCACCCGTTCAGCCGTGCAAGATTCTTGCAAAATTGCCGGTCGTCGGGCGTCCAAGGACAAGCTGTGATGCTTAACGGGCTCGCGCAAGCAACCGGCGTGCGAACTCGCCCGGTCGTTGCAATTTTGACATAGTTAAGACGGGGTTCGCCGACGGCTGAAATGATCGTGCGTGGTCGGCTGGGGTGCGGACACGGACGGCACGAAAAAGGGCGCGCCCGAGGACGCGCCCTTTCGTATCAACTGGCTTTCGGCGAACCGGAAGCCGTCAGGCTTCGGAGCCCAGCCCATCCTGTTGGCCGGCTCCACCCTCGACCATGTCGCGGGCCTGTTCGGCGGCCGCTTCACGATCCTGATCGTAGGCCGACTTGATCACGTCCTCGCCCTTCGCCTGACGTTCGGCTTCGTCGGCCGAGCGGGCGATGTTGATCTTGACCGTGGCGGTGACCTCGGCGTGCAGGCGAACCAGCACTTCGTGGACACCCAGGGTCTTGATCGCCGTGTTGAGCACGACCTGCGAGCGCTCGATCTTGCCACCTTCGGCCTGGACGGCCTCGGCGACGTCGCGGCCGGCGACCGAGCCGTAAAGTTGGCCCGTCTCACCCGCCTGGCGGATCATGATGTAGGACTGGCCGTCGATCTTGTCGGCGACCTTCTGCGATTCAGCCTTGTTCTTCTCGTTGCGGGCCTCGATGGCGGCGCGGTCGAGTTCGAACTTCTCCAGGTTCCTGGAGGTGGCGCGAAGGGCCTTTTCCCGCGGCAGCAGGAAGTTGCGGGCGAAGCCGTCCTTGACGGTGACGACGTCGCCGATGGCGCCGAGGTTTTCGACGCGTTCGAGCAGAACGACCTTCATCTTACTTCACCACATAAGGCAGGAGGGCCAGATAGCGGGCGCGCTTGATGGCCTTGGCCAGTTCGCGCTGCTTGATCTGGGACACGGCGGTGATGCGCGAGGGCACGATCTTGCCGCGTTCGGAGATGTAACGCTGGAGCAGCTTGACGTCCTTGTAGTCGATCTTCGGCGCGCCTTCGCCCGAGAACGGGCAAGTCTTGCGGCGACGATTGAAGGGACGGCGCGGGCCGGCCGAGGCGTTGACGGGCGTGCCGGGCACGTTTGCGGAGGTGTCGGTCATATCTGTGATCCTTCCTTACGCGGCCAGGTCGGCGTCGTCGCGGGGACCACGCTCGCGCTCGCGTTCACGCTCGCGCTCACGACGGGCCAGCAGCGGCGACAGTTCGAGGTCGAGCTCTTCGACACGGACGGTCAGCCAGCGCAGGACGTCTTCGTTGATCGACAGCTGACGCTCCACCTCGGCCATGGCGGCCGGGGGGCAGTCGATGGCCAGCAGGGAGTAGTGCGCCTTGCGGTTCTTCTTGACCCGATAGGTCAGGTTGCGCAGGCCCCAGTACTCGATCTTGGCGACGGAACCGCCGCCGGCCACGATCAGGTCCTTGATGGTGTCGTTCAGGGCTTCGGCCTGTTGCGCGCTGATATCCTGGCGCGACATGACCGTGTGCTCGTAAAGAGCCATTCGTTCGTCTCCCTTGTGGGGCGTCGGCGCCGATGGACCGGGTAGTCCTGTTCGACGATGGCTCCCGGGGCGGCGGCCGGGATGACGTCCCGAACCCTTTGGAGTTCCGCTCCGGGACCGAGGCCCTGGAAAGCGGGCGCGTATAGGGGAAAAGGAGCCAGGGAGCAACCGCAAACCCGCCCGGCTTGCCCGACGCGGTCAACCGGCCTAGGCCTGCGCCGATTTCGGCAATAACGGACCCCGCCCATGACCCTCGCCCTCCTGTTTCCCGGACAAGGCAGCCAGGCGGTCGGCATGGGGGCGGCGCTGGCCGACGCCTTCGGATCGGCGCGCGATGTGTTCGCCGAGATCGACCAGGCCCTGGGTCAGGATCTGTCCGGGTTGATGCGGAGCGGGCCCGAGGATCAGCTGACCCTGACCGAAAACGCCCAACCGGCCCTGATGGCGGTGTCGCTGGCGGTCATCCGGGTGCTGGACAAGGAGTTCGGCGTCGCCATCGACAGGGCCGCGTTCGTCGCGGGTCATTCGCTGGGCGAGTATTCGGCCCTGGCGGCAGCGGGGGCCTTGTCGATCGCCGACACAGCCCGTCTTCTGAAGCTGCGCGGTCAGGCGATGCAGCGCGCCGTGCCGGTGGGGCAGGGCGCGATGGCCTCCCTGATCGGACCCAAGACCGATCTGGCGCTGGCCGAGGCCGCGGCGGCGGCGGGGGCCGAGGTCGGCGTCTGCGTCGTCGCCAATGACAACAACAACGGCAATGTCGTTATCTCGGGCGACAAGGCCGCCGTCGACCGCGCCATCGAGAAGGCCAAGGAACTGGGCGCGCGCGCCATCCCCCTGAACGTCTCGGCCCCCTTCCACTGTCCGCTGATGCAGCCCGCCGCCGACGAGATGGCCCAGGCCCTGGCGGCCGCGACGCTTATGGTCCCCTCAGTCGCCGTGGTTGCCAACGTCACTGCCCGGCCCGAGCGCGACGCCGACACGATCCGCCGCCTGCTGGTCGAACAGGTCACCGGCCGCGTCCGCTGGCGCGAGTCGATGGAGTGGATGGCCACCGAAGGCGGCGTCACCCGCTTCGTCGAGATCGGCTCCGGCAAGGTCCTGACCGGCATGGCCAAACGCATCGCGCCGGATGCCGAGAGCCTTGCGCTCAACAGCCCCGAGGACATCGAGGCGTTTGCGAAGTCGCTCTGAGTGGTTAGT
>JADCBH010000265.1 GCA_020253595.1 Brevundimonas sp. | reverse complement strand
GTCCGTCCTTTCGAGGGGCGGACTCTAGCTATTCCTGGAGGAGTTTCAGGGGGTCACGTCAACACCGATACAGGAGATCGGCGTCTACAATGTCGCTGCCGGCGACCTCCCAGACAGCATTGGCGACTATCGCTATGTGGTGCGCACCGGCGTCGAGCCTAGCTATGTCGCGACTGACGCCGTGGCGGCCTTCATCGCCGGACGATATCCGCGCGAAGAGCGAGACACGGTCGTAGCCTTGCCGGGGAGCGCACCCAGCGCACCGCGTCGGACGGCGCTGATTGGCGAGCGACCGATCGCCCACGTGGTCGTTCCGATCGACTTTCGCCGGGGAAGACCGGGAGGTCCGCTCATCCGCAATGTTCCGACTCTCAGCTACCAGCAGGCCGGTGGACTGCACGGCATCGTTCTGGATGTTCCCGCCTTGTCCGTCACACCGGATGCGAATGGCCTGATTTCGTTGAACCTGCGGGTGAAGGATCCGACCTGGCCACTTCGAGACATGCTCGACGTCAATGTTTCTGTCCGGCCTGGCGAGGCCCGAACCGTATTCCTCGACATAAGGGACCGGCTCCTGGACGACGACAACAGCCTCTACATGACCGTGGCGTCCGCGGCCCCGGACTTCGGCGCACAAAGCCTGGACGGGATGGGCGTTCGGCTCATCTTCAAATCCCGAGACACAGCGCGCCCGGAGCATGTGACGGATCGGTTGATGCAGATCCAGGACAGCTACGGCTTCCTGGTCGAAGAGCGCCAGATCACGCGAGATCTTGCGCTGTTTGATCGGTTTTACCGCGACCTGACCGACCTGCTCCGCGTCGATCCGGACAACATCGAAGCCCGTGCTTACTGGAGCGAGTGGAACACGGCCCAGCCGCTGCCCGACTTCATCCAGCCCTCTCCTCCGCCCGGCGTGCCCCTATGGGCCTTCCGACAAGTGGAGGCACTGAGGGGGGGGCGTCATTTCGTGAACTGGTGGATCGACAACCGTCAGGTCGCCGGCGAGTTCGGAGGCGGCATTTCGGACGATACGGACATGACGAACCAGTGGGTCGGCCCCGCCCTGATGGGCGTCGATCCCGACAAGCTGAACGCATCGCTGAACGCCCTGATCGAGGCCAGCTATCGCAACGACATGTGGGACGACGGCCTGAATCGCATCCAGACCGACGAGCTGCACATCTATGAGGAGGGGATCAATGCCATCAGCCAGGCGGCGCGCCTGAACCGGGGCGACCCGGTCGCGATAGAGCGGCTGATGGCCACCGCACGCCGTTACGCCGATATCACCGCGATCAACGCCGCCGGGCACCGTCACATCATTTCAAACTACTTCAGCGGCTCGGTCGTCGCGCGAGAGACGCCGTGGGACTGGTCCAAGGGGCAATCGCACCTTGTTCTTCACCCCGGGATGCTTCTCGTCGATTACAACGGTTCGCCCCGGTTGCGCTCTCTGCTGCTTGAGCTGGCCGACGGATATCTGGCTCACGGGGTACCCGGCGCGGACGGGACGGTCGCTTGGCCCGCCGACATCAACTGGACAACGGACGCCCAACGCGGATCAGGATTGGGACCAACGGCGATGCTGCTCTGGTCAGCTTGGCGCTGGACCGGCGCGTCACGCTACCTTGACCCATTGGGTGATCCTGCCGGAACGAACGAGTACGCGAACGTCAACAGTGATGTCGGTCGGGATCTGGGCAGGCCCGACTTGCATCAAAGATACATTAGAGCGGCGGCAGCGCCGGACGCGCCGGCGGACGCCTTGACATTCGCAGCCGCCGAAACTGGCAATCGCGAGTATCTGGAGCGGCTCTCCGCCCGCGAAATCCACTCCAATGCCGTACGCATGCACATGCAGACGGAAGACCATTGGTGGACCGACCGCGTCGAGGTGCCGAGCATCCAGCTGCAGCGCGCGCGGCTCGGCGGGGTCGCCCACGCCCGCAACCGGATCGTGCCCGGTCATCGGATCACCTGGCGCTTTCAGGACTCCGAAGATGCATTGAGAACCGCAATCCTCGTCCGCGAGCCCGCATCGGACGGGTTTCGCGTGATCGTGTGGAACCTGTCGGATGCCCCCGTCCGTGCGGCTATTGGCGGCGGCGAAATCGAGCCGGGCAGCTGGCAGGTTCGTCACGGTGCAGACGCGGACGGCGATGATCGCCCCGATGTCGCAGAGACTTATATGGTCTCCTTTGGACCGGGGGACTCTCTGCCTGTCGTTCTTGCGCCCGGGCCAACCGTATTGGAGTTCGCGCTCGTCGAACGTGGCCCGGCCCTGTCCACACGACCCGATGTGGGGATCGGACCTTCGGACCTGAGGATCGACGGCTCGAGCCTGACGGTCACAGTCCACAGCCTCGGAGCAGTGGCCTCGCCACCTGGCCGTGTGATGCTGCAGGACGCCCAGGGCGGGGTTCTGGCGCAGGCTGGCTTTCAAAGCCTGCCCCCGCCCGATGATCTGCTGCCCAAGACCCAGCCAGTGACGCTTTCGCTGCCTCCCGAGGTGCCACCTGGCAGCGTCGTCAGGCTTGTCCTCGACGGCCAACCTCTGGAAATCAGCCGACAGAACAATCAGGCACCCTTCGCGCGCTAAAGCGCCATCGCCCAAACGCCGGCGTGACGGCGCTGGAACGCCTGGTTGCCTCGGCCTGAGGGGGACAATCACCATCGGCTGATGGGCGCCTCGCTTCGTGGGAGTCCGGAACGAGATTTGTGAATCGATCCGGCGCTGTAACCGCAGAGAAAACGTGCACGAAAGCTGAGAAGCGGCTTTCGCCGCGCCGCGCGGGGGCTATGCTTTCATCGTCATGTCTGTGGCCGCGCCCGCCTTGCCCAGTTCGCCACTAATCGACCCGCTCGGTCGGGCGATCCGCTATGTGCGTCTTTCTGTGACCGATCGATGCGATCTGCGCTGCGTCTATTGCATGTCGGAGCGCCAGAAGTTTGTAACGCGCGACTTGGTCCTGTCAGTCGAGGCCTTGGACCAGCTGGCCTCGACCTTCGTGCGGATGGGAACACGGCGCATCCGCCTGACCGGCGGTGAACCGCTGGTCCGCAAGGACTTCCTATCCCTTGTGGCGGGCCTGTCGCGACATCTGGCGTCGGGTACCCTCGATGAGCTCACGCTGACCACCAACGGCACGCGACTGGCGCAGCACGCGCGGTCGTTGGCGGATATCGGGGTCCGGCGGGTAAACGTCTCTCTGGATACGCGTGACCCCGCGACCTACCGGCGTCTGACGCGCGGCGGGGAGGTGGACCGTGCGCTTGAGGGCATTGCAGCGGCGCGCGCCGCTGGATTGGCCGTCAAAATAAATGCCGTGGCGCTGAAGGACGACAATGCGGGCGAATTGCCCAGCCTGATCGCCTGGGCGCATGGCGAAGGTCACGAGATCAGCCTGATCGAGGCCATGCCGATCGGGGAGATCGGCGCGGACCGGACGGCGCAGTTCCTGTCGCTGGCCGAGGTGCGGCGAGGGCTGGAGGCGCAATGGACATTGACCCACTTGGCCAGGCGAACGGCGGGGCCCGCGCGCTATGTCCGGGTTGAGCAGACCGGTGGGACGCTGGGATTCATCACGCCGATGACCCACAATTTCTGCGGCGACTGCAATCGGGTCCGGGTGACCTGTACGGGTCGGCTGTATCTTTGTCTGGGGCAGGATGATCATGCCGACCTGGCTGAAGCCCTGGCGGAGGGCGGTGAGGTCGCGGTCGAGCGGACGATCCGTGAGGCGGTGGCGAGGAAGCCGGGTGCCCATGACTTCCGGATCTCGGCCGGGGCGGCAGCGGCTGTGTCCCGACCCATGTCCATGACGGGGGGCTGAGCGATGCCGCGCGTGCTGCTGTTCGGGGCCTTCGCTGACGTCGCCGGTTGGCGTGAGCGGGAAGTCGAGGGCGCGACGACAGAAGCGCTGGTCGCCGTGCTTTCGCAGCACGAAGGTCTTGCCGACCGGCTCGCAAGGCCGGGGCGAATGACTGTGGTCAACAAGGTGGTGGTGCGCGGCGACGTGGCCGTGGGCACCGACGACGAGGTGGCGTTCGCGCCGCCCGTGTCGGGGGGCTGAGACTTGGCGCGGCTGGAGGATGGGGCGATCGATCCGGGCGCGCTGCTGGCAGCGTTCTGCGCGGGGCGGACCGATGTGGGCGCGGTGGTCAGCTTCACGGGCCTGTGCCGGGCGGAGACGGACGGGCGGACGGTCGAGACCCTGACGCTGGATGCCTGGCGGGGCTTTACCGAGAACGGGATGGCCGCGCTGGAGGCCGAGGCGCGGGCGCGATTCGATCTGATCGACCTGCTGACCGTACACCGGTGGGGACAGGTGCGCCCGGGCGAGGCGATCGTCTTCGTGGCGGCGGCAGCGGCACATCGGCGGACGGCGTTTCAGGCGGCGGATTTCCTCATGGACCAGCTAAAGACACGGGCACCGTTGTGGAAGCGTGAGGACGGACCTGACGGGCGGCGCTGGATCGAGCCCCGCCCGGCGGATCACGCGGATGCGGCGCGGTGGAACACGGAGACGAGCGAATGAGCGATGGAGATGTCCTGCCGGCGCCTGGCGGAAAGTTGCTGCTGGACCAGGCGGTGACGCCGGTGCGGGTGGCGGTGCTGACCGTGTCGGACACCCGCGATGACGAGACCGATACCTCGGGTGCCATTCTGGCCGAGCGGGTCCAGGCGGCGGGCCATGTCCTGGCGGGCAAGGCGATCGTTCCGGACGACGTCGAAGCGATCCGTTCGGCGGTGCGCGGCTGGATTGATCAGGGAGCGGCGGACGCCATCGTGACCACCGGCGGAACGGGGCTGACGGGTCGCGACGTCACGCCGGAGGCGCTGGAGCCTCTGTTCGACAAGCGCATAGAAGGCTTCTCGGTCGTGTTCCACACGGTCAGCTACCAGACGATCGGCCTGTCGACGCTGCAGTCGCGGGCGACGGCGGGCATCGTCGGCGGCGTGGTCGTCTTCTGCTTGCCGGGAACGAATGGGGCAGTGCGCGACGGTTGGGACAAGGTAATCCGTTGGCAACTCGACAGTCGGCACCGCCCCTGCAACCTCGTCGAGATCATGCCCCGGCTGATGGAGACCTGAGATGGGACCGACCCTGACCCACGTCGACGCCGATGGCCGGCCGCGCATGGTCGATGTGTCTGCGAAGGCCGAGACGGCGCGGGAGGCGCGGGCGGAGGGACGGATTGTAATGGCACCAGAGACCCTCGCCCTGGCTCTGTCCGGTGGCGGGCGAAAGGGCGACGTGCGGGCGGTGGCGGAGATCGCGGGTGTCATGGCCGCCAAGAAGACCGCGGACCTGATCCCGCTGTGCCATCCCCTGCCGCTGGACGCGGCGGTGGTGTCGGTCGAGCCGAGCGCGGACGGGTCGGGACTGACGGTCAACGCGGTGACGCGGACGACCGGACGGACCGGGGTGGAGATGGAGGCGCTGACGGCGGTGTCGGTGGCGCTCCTGACCCTGTATGACATGCTCAAGGCGGCGGATCGGGGCATGACCATCGAGGGCGTGCGTCTGATGGCGAAATCGGGCGGGTCGTCCGGCGATTGGATGGCCGCAGCGTGAGCCTGAAGAGCGTCGAGGCAGCGCGCGAGGCGCTGCTGTTGGGAGTCGAGGCGCTGGCGTCCGAGCGGGTGGCGTTGGACGAGGCGGACGGGCGGTGGTTGGCCGAGCCGGTGCGGGCGAGCCGGGACCAGCCGCCGTTCGACGCTTCGGCCATGGACGGCTGGGCGGTGCGGACGGCGGACCTGGGCAAGGTGGCGCTGAGGATCGTGGGCGAGAGCGCTGCGGGCGTGGGGTTCGCGGGCGCGGTTGGCCCGGGGGAGGCCGTGCGCATCTTTACCGGCGCGCCCCTTCCGGTGGGCACCGACCGGGTGGTGATCCAGGAGGAAGCGCAGGTTAGGGACGGGCAACTGGTGATCGGCTCCGGTCCGGAGGCGCCGACCTGGGTGAGGTGGTGCGGCGCGGACTTTACGGCGGGCCAACTGTTGCTGGCGGCGGGCGTGCGGCTGGATCCCTGGCGGCTCGCGCTGGCGGCGGCGGCCGGGGTCGGCGAGGTGACGTGCGCGCGGCGGCCGCGCGTGGCCGTGCTGGCAGGCGGGGACGAGGTGGTCGCGCCGGGCGAAGCGTCGGGGGCGCACCAAATCTTTGACGCGGCGGGGCCGGGGGTGGCGCGGCTCGCGGGGCGGGCGGGGTCGGTGGTGCGGCAGCTTCCCCTCGT
>JADCBH010000264.1 GCA_020253595.1 Brevundimonas sp. | reverse complement strand
GCTCTTCCGATCTAGCTGGTCGAGAACTCGTCCATAAGGTCGCGCAGCCGGGTGAACCGGTGTGGCTGGACCACGGCGATGACGCGACCCTCGGCGACCTGACGCGCGGCCTTCAGCACGGCGGCGATCTCCACCGGGTGGTGCCCATAGTCGTCAATGATGCGCACGCCGTTCACGACGCCCGTCGTGGTGAAGCGGCGCTTGACCCCGGCGAAACTCGCCAGTCCCGCCCGGATCGCCTCATCGGACACATCGAGCTCGCGAGCCACAGCGATGGCCGCGAGCGCATTGGCGACATTGTGCCAGCCGGCCATCGGCAGGTGCAGGTCCACGATCCGGATCGGCTCTTCCAGCGCGGCCAGGCCACGCCCCTGGATCAGCACGTCGAAGCGCGCTCCGTCCGGGGCCATCTCGACCTTGTCGGCCCGGACCATCGCTTGCGGGTTCATGCCGTAGGTGACGATCCGCCGGTTATCGATGGAGGCGACAAGTCGCTGGACCTCCGGATGATCCAGGCACACGGCCGCGAAGCCGTAGAAGGGGATGTTCTCGACGAAGTCGCAGAACGCCTTCCGGACAGCATCGAAGTCGCCGTAGTGATCCAGATGCTCGGGGTCGATATTGGTGACGATGGCCACCGTTGACTTCAGGCGCAGGAAGCTGCCGTCGCTCTCATCCGCCTCGACCACGATCCAGTCGCCGTCGCCGACCTTGGCGTTGGTGCCGTAGGCGTTGATGATGCCGCCGTTGACCACCGTGGGATCGAGCCCCGCCGCATCCAGCAGGGCCGCCACCATGGACGTCGTCGTCGTCTTGCCGTGGGTGCCCCCGACCGCGATCGAGAACTGCAACCGCATCAGCTCGGCCAGCATCTCGGCCCTGCGGACCAGCGGGATGCGGCGCTCACGCGCCACCATCATCTCGGGGTTCGTGGCCTTGACCGCCGTGGAATAGACGACGGCGGAGACGCCCTCACCTACATGGGCCGCGTCGTGACCGATGAAGATCTTCGCGCCCAGCGCCGCCAGTCGCTCGGTGTTGGCGGACGCCTTGGCGTCAGAGCCCTGAACCGAATAGCCGATCTTGAGCATGATCTCGGCAATACCGCTCATGCCAATGCCGCCGATGCCGACGAAGTGGACGGGACCGAGGTCGAAGGGGACGGGGCGAAGGCGCGCGATCATCGCGGCGTCATAGCGAGGCTTGATCTCACTGTCTCCTCCCCGTCCGCCCCTTTGCGGATGGGGAGGTGGCACGAAGCGAAGCGCAGTGACGGAGGGGTTATCCCGGTCGTCGCCCCTTGCGCGTCGAGAACCCCTCCACCGCTTCGCGGTCCTCCTCCCCATCGGCCAAGCGGCCGACGGGGAGGAGAAACCGGAATCAACGCCGCCTTAACCACAAGGATTCACCGTGCGGGCTTCAGCTTAAGCGGGCCGCCTTCGTGACCGATCTCAAGACCGACATCCTGCACATCGGCGACTGCATCGAGGTGTTGCGCTCCCTGCCCGACAAGTCCGTCGACATCGTCTTCGCCGATCCGCCCTATAACCTCCAGCTGGGCGGCGACCTGCTGCGGCCAGACAACAGCCGCGTGGACGCCGTCGATGACGACTGGGACAAGTTCTCCAGCTTCGCCGCCTACGACGCCTTCTGCCGCGAGTGGCTGGCCGAGTGCCGCCGGGTGCTGAAGGACGAGGGCTCGATCTGGGTGATCGGCAGCTATCACAACGTCTTCCGCCTGGGCGCGGCCATCCAGGACCTGGGCTACTGGGTCCTGAACGACATCATCTGGCGCAAGTCCAACCCCATGCCGAACTTCAAGGGGACGCGCTTCACCAACGCCCACGAGACCCTGATCTGGGCGGCCAAGAGCCGCGAACAGAAGCGCTACACCTTCAACTACGACGCCCTGAAGGCCTTCAACGAAGACACCCAGATGCGCTCGGACTGGACGCTGGCGCTGTGCACCGGTGAGGAGCGGATCAAGGGCGAGGACGGCAAGAAGGCGCACCCGACCCAGAAGCCCGAGGCCCTGCTGCACCGCGTGCTGCTGGCGGCGACACGGCCCGGCGACGTGGTGCTGGACCCGTTCTTCGGCACTGGGACGACCGGCGCGGCGGCCAAGCGGCTGGGGCGCCACTGGATCGGCATCGAGCGCGATCCCGAGTACGCCAAGGTCGCCGAGAAGCGCATCAAGGCGGTGCGCCCCGCAGCGCCCGAGGACCTGATGGTCATGGGCTCCAAGAAGTCCGAGCCCAAGGTGCCGTTCGGGGCCCTGGTCGAGGCCGGGCTGCTGTCGCCCGGCGACGTGCTGTATTGCCCCAAGGGCGAGCGCGAGGCGCGCGTGCGGGCCGACGGGTCGCTGGTGTCCGGATCGCTGAGCGGCTCGATCCACAAGCTGGGTGCCCTGCTGGAGAACGCCCCGGCCTGCAACGGATGGACCTACTGGCGTTTCCGCTCGGACGCGGGTCTGCGCCCTATCGATACATTGCGGGCCGAGGTCCGCGCCGGGATGCAGTGAACGGAAGCGTATGCTCCGTCTCCTGTAAGCTACCGTAAACATTGCCAGAAATCCGCGATCGACGCGGAACCTTTCGGTCGCCTCTTGGTTGATGCCTTCGCGCCCGCTGCTGCGGGTCGCCGGAGTTCACGCCATGAAGATCGCCCAGGTCACGCCGCTGTACGAAGCCGTGCCCCCCAAGCTTTATGGCGGCACTGAGCGCGTCGTCGCTCATCTGACTGACGCGCTGGTTGACCTCGGCCATGACGTGACCCTGTTCGCCTCCGCCGAGGCCCAGACCAAGGCCCGACTGATCCCCGTGCGCGATCAGGCCATCCGGCTGGACCCGGCCTTGCTCAAGTCCGATCTTGCCGCCCACATGACGATGCTGTCCGAGGTTCTGGCCCGCGCCGACGCGTTCGATGTGATCCATTTCCACACCGACATGATCCACTTCCCCTTCTTCGAACGGCATGCGGACAAGACGGTCACGACCTTGCACGGCCGCCTCGACATGAAGGACCTGCCCGAGATTTACGAGCGCTGGCCTAAGTTCGGGCTTGTCTCCATCTCGGACCATCAGCGTCGGCCCCTGGCCTTCGCCAACTGGAAGGCCACCGTGCATCACGGCATGCCGGCGGAGCAGTATCGGTTTTCGCCTAAGTCAGAAGGCCATCTGGCCTTCCTCGGCCGCATATCGCCGGAGAAGCGTCCGGACCGCGCGATCGAGATCGCGACCCGGCTCGGCAAAAAGCTGAAGATGGCGGCCAAGGTCGATGCGGCGGACAAGATCTACTACGAGACCCGCATCAAGCCGCAGATCGACGCCAATCCACTTATCGAGTTCATCGGCGAGATCGGCGACCACCAGAAGTCAGACTTTCTGGGCGGCGCGGACGCTTTGCTCTTCCCTATTGACTGGCCCGAGCCGTTTGGCCTGGTGATGATCGAGGCGATGGCCTGCGGCACGCCCGTCGTGGCCTTCCGGTGCGGCTCGACGCCCGAGATCATCGAGGACGGGGCGACGGGCTTCCTGGTCGACACCATGGAGCAGGCTATCTCGGCCGCCGACCTAGCGCCCTTGCTGGACCGCGAGGCAATCCGGGCTCGGTTCGAGTTGCGTTTCTCGGCCACAGCGATGGCCCGGCGCTATCTCGACGTCTACGGTGACCTGCTGGCCAGACGTCCGTTCGCCGAGCCTGTACTGAGCGACGTCGTCGTGGCGCTGCGCGAAGATCGCAGCTTCGCTGCATCCGCCTGAACCAAACTTCGCCGGGGCCATTTCACCTCGCATTGGACAGCTAGACTGCATGGCTCCCAAGCTCTGCGGGATCACCTCGGCGAGGCTTCATGGACGACGGCTATTCGGTTCAGACCACGGCGGCGGAGGCCAGCGAGACCGGGGGTCTCGACACGCTTCAGGCCCTGAAGGACGCCGATACCTTTCTGGTGGCCGACGCGTGGGGGGACCTGAAGGACGGGGCCGACGGCTTGTTCCATCAGGACACCCGCATTCTGTCCCGCCTCGTCATGACGGCCGGACTGGCACGGCCGTCGCGGCTGAGCTCCGGCGTGTCGCGGGACAACGTCTTCTTCACGGCCCATACGACCAACCGACCCTTGCCCCCGATGGGCGGGCGCTCGGCCCCGGCGGGGGTGTTGCACATCGAACGGCGTCGCTTCGTCTGGGACCGGCGCATGTTCGAGCGGGTGCGAATGGTCAACCACGGGGTGGAGGACGTCCTCCTGCCGCTCGCCTTCGACTTCGCCGCCGATTTCGCTGACATCTTCCAGGTGCGCGGGACGCTGCGCGAGAGACGCGGAACCCTGGCTCCATCGACCCATGACGGGCGCGCCGTCACCTTCATCTACACGGGCCTGGACGACCTGGTCCGCACCAGTTGCCTGTCCTTTTCGGAGCCTCCCGCGCGGCTGACGGCATCGCGGGCCGAGTTCATGTTCAGCCTGCCGATGGGCAAGGAGCTGGACCTCTACATCGAGTGCGGACCCGACCTCTGCGTCGCTCCGGACGCCCGGCGCTGGCGCGAGAATGCCGTGGCCGCGCGGCTGGCGATGCGGCGGCGCAGGCGTCGGGGTGCCTCGGTGCGGGGGCCGAGGAGCCCGCGTTTCAACGCGTGGCTGGACCAGTCGCGGGCGGATATCGCGCTTCTGACCACCGACCTGCCTACGGGTCCCTATCCCTATGCGGGGACGCCCTGGTTCTCGACGCCGTTCGGGCGGGACGGGATCATCACGGCCTGGCAGATGCTGTGGCTGGACCCGTCGCTGGCCAAGGGGGTCCTGACCTATCTGGCGGCGCGTCAGGCCAACGAGGTCGACGCCTTCAAGGACAGCCAGCCCGGCAAGATCATGCACGAGACCCGGGGCGGCGAGATGAGCGCGCTCGGCGAGGTGCCGTTCGGCCTCTACTACGGCGGGGTCGACACGACCTGCCTGTTCGTGGCGCTGGCCGGAGCCTATGCCCGGCGGACCGGGGACCTGGAGCTGATCCGCCGGTTGTGGCCCAACCTGATCGCCGCGACCGAGTGGATGCGCGACTGGGGCGACAGTAACGGCGATGGCCTGATCGACTACCAGCGGGCGGCCGAGACGGGGCTTTCGAACCAGGGCTGG
>JADCBH010000263.1 GCA_020253595.1 Brevundimonas sp. | reverse complement strand
TGCGCCTCCAGCAGGGTCACGCCGGCCTCCACCGTCATGGCGTCATCCAGCGGCGTCACATCCCGGACCGCGCGCAGACGACGCGTCGACAGCAGCACCTCGCCATAGGGGATCTGGCCGCCGACCAGTCCTGTGTCGCCGCCCTGGGGCACGAGGGCGACGCCATGACGGCCGCAGATTTCCACGGCCCGCGCCACTTCGGCGGTCGAACCTGGCTTCAGCATCAACGGCGTGTGGCCGTTCCACTTGTTGCGCCACTCGGTCAGCCAGGGCGCGATCTCGGACGGATCGTCTGTCCAGCCCGATGGACCGAGCGCGGATTTCAGTTCGTCGATGGCGGAGGGAGGAGGGGAGACCATGCCCGTTTGTCTCAAAGCCACGCCGTCCGCGCCAGCCCAAAGCGACTAGGCTCGGCATCATGACCGAATCGCTGCCCCCACCAGTCCCCGCCGTCGGTGTCGTCTGTCTCCGGGGAGATGAGGTCCTGCTGATTCGTCGGGGCGCTCCGCCGCGCCTGGGGGAATGGAGTCTACCGGGCGGCCGGATCGAGCCCGGCGAGGGTGTGCGTGCCGCTGCCCTTCGGGAACTTCACGAGGAGACGGGCGTGGAGGCCCGCCTGACCGGCCTGATCGACGTCGTCGATGGAATCTTCCCCGATGCCGGGCGCCACTATGTACTGATCGATTTCGTCGCCGAGTGGATCAGCGGTGAGCCGGTGGCAGGCGACGATGCCGCCGAGGCCGCCTTTGTGCCGGTGCAGCAAGCGCTTGAACTTTTGACGTGGTCGGAGACCCGTGGAGTCATCGAAAAGGCGGTCAGTTTTGGTAGGGTTGGCGAGCTGGCCAATTCCGCCTAACGAGTCCGCCCTGCCCAAGGCAATCCTGCAGCGGGCATGGGGGAAAGACAGTGATTAAACAGTTCATTACCGCATCCGTTCTCGGCATGGCCATGCTCGCGTCGTCGGCGAGCGCTCAGACCGACCCGATCAGCTTCACGCTGACGAACGAGACCGAGTACACGCTGACGCACCTCTACATCTCGCTGCCCTCCACCGATCAGTGGGAAGAGGACATCTTCGGCGATGATGTCCTGGCCCCGGGCGACACGTTCGAAATCTCGATCGACGATGGCCTTGACGAGTGCGTCTATGACATCCGCGCCGATTTCGAAGACGGCGACTCGATCCAGATCGGCAGCGTCGACTTCTGCGAACTGGACGGTTCTGACCTGGTCGTCAGCGAGTAGTCGCTCACCCTGATCGACTCTCGTTTCCGCTGCCGGGACATCCGGCCCGAACGGGATCGCTGGTATCGGGCGGCCGTCTCTTGATGAGGCGGCCGCTCTTTTTTTGTTTTCGGTCCGCTCGTTTGCCGTCCGGTTTCGGTGGCGGACGCGCGAGTGTCCGGCTACCTTCGCGGCGCAGGAGAATTTCGATGACCTATTTCGCGCTCGCGTTGGTGATCTTCGCCATCGTGTTTCTGTTCAGCCTGGTGAAGATCGTGCCGCAGGGGCGCGAGATGACCGTCGAACGGTTCGGCAAATACACCCGCACCCTCAAGCCCGGCATCAGCCTTTTGACCCCCTTCGTCGAGCGCATCGGCCGGCGCATGAACATGATGGAGCAGGTCCTGGACGTGCCCCAGCAGGAGGTCATCACCAAGGACAACGCCATGGTGAAGGTGGACGCCATCGTCTTCATCCAGGTGATGGACGCCGCCAACGCGGCCTACCGCGTCGAGAACCTGGAATACGCCATCACCCAGCTGTGCTCGACCAACCTTCGCACCGTCGTCGGCTCGATGGACCTGGATGAGGTCCTGTTCCAGCGCGACGCCATTAACTCGCGCCTGCTGAACACCATCGACGCGGCGACCGAGCCGTGGGGCGTCAAGGTCAATCGCATCGAGATCAAGGACCTGACCCCACCCGCCGATATCACCAACGCCATGGCCCGTCAGATGAAGGCCGAGCGTGAGCGCCGTGCCGTCATCACCGAAGCCGACGGCGAGAAGCAGGCCGCCATCGCCCGCGCCGAAGGCGCGAAACAGGCCGCCATCCTTGAGGCCGAGGGCCGCAAGGAAGCCGCCTTCCGCGACGCGGAGGCCCGGGAGCGCGAGGCCGAGGCCGAAGCCAAGGCGACGGCCATGGTGTCGGAGGCCATCGCCCGCGGTGACGTCAATGCCATCAACTATTTCGTGGCGCAGCGCTATGTGGACGCCTTCGCGGAGCTGGCCCGCAATCCGACCCAGAAGACCGTCATCGTGCCCGCCGAGATGAGCGGCCTGGTCGGTACCCTTGCCGGCATTGGCGAACTGGTCGGTCTTGCCCGCGACCAGCAGTCTCCGCCGCCGCGCCCGACCCCGCCGCCCCCGACCCCTCGCCCGCGCGGTGGCAGCGTGCCGACGACCTGAGGAGGCAGCGATGGATGCTGTTATCGACATCTACACCAACCAGCCCTTCTGGATCTGGCTGGCCATCGGGGTCCTGTTGCTGGCTGTCGAGGCAGCGCTCTCGACCGAATGGTTGCTGTGGCCGGCTGTGGCTGCGGGTGTCGTCGCCGTCCTGACGGCGCTTGGCCTGCAGATCGGGTTCGCGGGCGAGGTCGGGGCGTTCGCGGCCCTGACGGTCGTCTCGACCCTGTTCTCGCGCCGGCTGATCCAGAAAGTGAACCCGGACGACAAGCCAGACGTCAACGATCGTGACGCTCGTCTGATCGGGCAGAAGGCGAGGGTGGTCGCGCCCTTCGTTGACGGTCGGGGCCGCGTCTTCGTCTCGGGCGCGGAATGGGCCGCCGAGATCGAGGGCGAAGGGCCGCCTGTCGGCGACAGCGTGATCGTCGAGGCCAGTGTGGGCTCCGGCTTGAAGGTTCGGCTGATCTAGCCGGCTCGACTAGCGGCGAGCATCTCGTCGATGCCGAGGTTCGCCAGCGCATCGGCCCGCTCGTTCAGCTCATGGCCGGCGTGGCCCTTGACCCAGTGCCACTTGACCTCGTGGCGCGCCCGCGCGGCGTCCAGTCGCTTCCACAGGTCGTCGTTCTTGACCGGCTTCTTGTCGGCCGTCTTCCAGCCGCGCGCCTTCCAGCCGTGAATCCAGCTGGTGATGCC
>JADCBH010000262.1 GCA_020253595.1 Brevundimonas sp. | reverse complement strand
GTTGGAGTCCTGCCGGGGGCGCCATTTCTCCAGTGAAATTCTTATAACTCAAAGACTTGCTGGCGTGCTGACGAACGGGGTTCGCCAACCTGCGTCCGGGTCAAGGAGTGGCCTTTCCGCAATCGTCGGAGTTGGATCGTGCCTGTCCAAGGGGTCGTGCCGGATAGCAGACGTTGTGACGTGATCCCGTTTCTGATCCCGCCGGAGAGGGCCCGGCAGCAAACCCTGACGTCCGTTGGTTCAGGCTCCGGGGATCAGAACACTCCGGTCGTGTGCGACCAACTGGCGACTCGCTCATCCCGGCCCTATCGGATAGCAGCGCGCCAAAATCGAAAGCGAGACATGACCAAAGCGATGTGGCTGGCGGGCGCAGCCCTGTGTTTGCTTTGTGGACCCGTTGTCGCCCAGACCGCTGCGCCGGACCGCGATGTCCAGACGGGGGTTCTGGTCTTTGACCCCGCCTTCTTTGCCGATTCCCGTCCGGATACAGCGCTGGACATGATCGCCCGCCTTCCCGGTTTCAATTTCGATGGCGGCAACAGCGAGACGCGCGGTCTGGCAGGAACAGCCGGCAACGTCCTGATCGACGGGGCCAGACCCTCGACAAAGAGCGACGGGCTGGGTGACATCCTCGGGCGGATCTCGGCGGCGGGCGTGGCCCGGATCGAGCTGATCCGCGGCGGCTCGCCGGGCATCGACATGCAGGGTCAGGCGGTCGTCGCCAATGTCATACTGCTGCGGACCGTGACGACCGAACGGGTCATTGAGGCCGAGGCCGATATTCTGGCCGATGGCCACGTTTCCCTCGGCCTGACTGCGCGATACGCGAGACGCGAGGGCGACAACCAGATCGAGGGGTCCATCAGTGGCTACTGGGACCGAAGCTGGGGCGACAGCGAAGGCTTCCGGCGACGCTTCACACCGGCCGGCGACCTGATCCAGGATGCCAGTCTGGCTTCAACGGCTCGAAATCGCGGCGTGAGAGCAACCGCGGCCGGCCAACGCCGGATCGCTGGCGGCCTGTTTCGCGCCAGCGGTCTTCTGGACTGGTCTGCCGACACGGGTTCGCAGGACCAGGTGATCCGGTCCGGTAGCGGCACAAGCAGTTTCAACATGGACGAGGAGGACCAGTTCGAAGGCGAGTTCGGCCTCGACTGGAACCGCGAGTTCGGCGCGCGGTCAGGGCTGGAGCTGACCGGCCTTCAGCGCTTCGCGAGCAGCAACAGTTTCGCCGGCTCCAACAACAGCAGCGGCAACTCCAACTTCACGTCAGAAGCGACCACGGGCGAGTCGATCGGCCGGGCCATCCTGCGCTTTCGACCCAGCGATCGATGGGCGTTGGAGACCGGTGGGGAGGTCGCCTATAACTTTCTGGACAGCGCCACCGCCTATTCCGAGGATGGCATTCCGGTTCCGCTGCCGTCCTCTTCGGTAAAGGTCGAAGAGTTGCGCGGTGAGGTGTTCGGCCGGGCCACCTGGCGACCCGACCCGACCCTGACCCTCGAAGGCGGCCTGCGTGTCGAGGTCTCGGAAATCACGCAGTCCGGCGACAGCGACCTGACCAAGTCCTTTGTTTTCCCCAAGGTTCGTCTGCAAACGACCTGGACACCCCGCGCCGGACATCAGCTACGCCTGCGCCTTGAGCGGGAAGTGGGCCAACTGGACTTCGGCGACTTTACGGCCTCGGCCGACATCAATCTCGGACAGGTCGAGGGCGGAAACCCGGATCTCGAACCACAGAAATCCAGCGTGCTGGAAGCCGCCTATGAATACCGGTTCTGGGGTGAAGGCGCGCTTCTGGCGTCGTGGTCGTATGCGGCGATTGAGGATGTCGTGGACATCATCCCTTTGGCTGGCGGGTTCGACGGGGTTGGCAACATCGGTGACGGTATTCAGGAAACCTTCGAGCTTCGGCTGACCCTGCCGACAGACCGGCTGGGCATCAGCAATGGTCGCCTGCAGTTGAGCGGTAACTGGACATCCAGCGAGGTGACTGACCCGGTCACGGGGCAGGAGCGCGCTTTCCAGAACGACCTGGACTTCGGATGCGACGCAAGCTTCGAACAGGACCTCGGGGACGGACGCTGGACCTGGGGCGTGGAGCACGACTGCAACACCTATCGTGGACGGGTGTTTCGTGTTCGCGAGATCCGCACGGCCTATCTGGAACCGGAGGTTTCGGCCTACCTGCAATGGAAGCCGGTCGGCGATCTGACCGTCCGCGTCGATGTGGAAAACCTGACCGACCGGGTCCGGGGTAACGACCGCGACCTCTACGCCGGCCCGCGAAACACCGCCCCGCTGTCCTTGCGGGAGACTATACGTGTCACGAGCGGGCCCTCGGTTGAGGTTCAGGTTCGTCGCGCCTTCTGAGTCGAACTGGCGTGGGCCCACGCCAGTTCGACGATCTTTCGCTCAGTCCAAGAGAACCACAGCCTCAACCTCGAAAAGCATGGGGTCGATGGCGAGCTTTGGCACCGGAACCAGCGTCTGTGCAGGCAGTCGGGTACCGAACATCCGCACGACGGTCTCGGTCAGCACGCCCAACTTCGACATGTCGTGGTCAACTACGAAGACCGTGAGTTTGACGACGTGCTCCGGTCGAGCGCCCAATGCCTCGACGACAGCGGCGAGGTTCTCATAGGCTTGTTTCACCTGCTCGCCGAAATCCGATGAGAGTGCGCCGGTCCGGTCCTGTCCGCCTTGCCCGGACACAAATGCAAGCCGGCCGGAAGCGGGAGTGACGACGGCTGTGCTGTAGCCATTCGGCGTCGGGTCGTGGAGATGGGCGGGATTGATGATCACCGGCGTTGCCCCGGCGACGGGGGATTGGTCCTCGGATGTCATGTTGAGTCTCGTTG
>JADCBH010000261.1 GCA_020253595.1 Brevundimonas sp. | reverse complement strand
CCCCTCCACCGCTTCGCGGTCCCCCTCCCCATTCGCCAAGCGGCGAACGGGGAGGAGACACACCACCGTTGCTCCTTCGCCTCAATCCGCTAGTGTCCGAAGTCCTTATCCGCGACCCCGTTTGAGTCGCAGCCGGACGCCCAAGAAGACCCATGCAGCTGACCATCGAACGCTCCGCCCTCCTCAAGGCCCTCGGCCATGTGCAGAGCGTGGTCGAGCGCAGGAACACCATCCCCATCCTGTCCAACGTCCTGCTGTCGGCCGGACGCGACAAGCTCAGCTTCGCCGCAACCGACCTCGACATGGAGATGGTCGATGAGGCCGAGGCGACCGTTCAGGTCGAGGGCCAGATCACGGCCCCGGCCCACACCCTGTACGAGATCGTCCGCAAGCTCCCCGACGGAGCCGAGGTCGCCCTGACCTACAACGGCGACGATCCGCGCCTGACGGTCCAGGCGGGCCGCTCCAAGTTCAACCTGCCGGTCCTGCCGGCCGGTGACTTCCCGGTGATGTCGACGGATTCCTCCGGCGTTCGCTTCACCCTGATGAAGGACGATCTGGCGCGCCTGATCGACAAGACCCGCTTCGCCGTCTCCACCGAAGAGACGCGCTACTATCTGAACGGCCTGTATCTCCACACCGTGGCCGAGGCCGGCATTCCCCTGCTCCGCGCCGTCGCCACCGACGGTCACCGTCTGGCGCTGGCCGAGACCCCGGCTCCGGAAGGCGCCGCGGGCGGCCCCGGCGTGATCGTGCCGCGCAAGACCGTGGACCAGGTGCGCCGCCTGCTGGATGACGGCACCGGTCCGGTCGAGATCCAGGTCAGCCCCCAGAAGATCCGCTTCGAGTTCGGCCAGGCGTCCCTGACGTCGAAGGTCATCGACGGGGCCTTCCCCGACTACATGCGCGTCATTCCCAAGGGGAACGACAAGCAGGCCGACATCGACAACAGTCTGTTCGCCTCCGCCGTCGACCGCGTCGCCACCATCTCGGCCGAGAAGAGCCGGTCGGTGAAGCTGGCCTTCGAGCTGGACCGCGTCACCCTGACGGTGCGCAACATGGAGGCCGGCCAGGGCGTCGAGGAGCTGGAGATCGGCTACTCCGAAGCCCCCTTCGAGATCGGCTTCAACGCCCGCTACCTGCTGGACGTCGCCGGCCAGATCACCGGCGAGAACGCCATCTTCATGTTCGCCGACCCGGCCAGCCCGACCCTCGTCCTCGATCCGGGCGACCCGGGCGTGCAGTACGTGCTGATGCCGCTGCGGGTCTGACAGCCCCAATCTCCGCTCATCCCGGCGAAAGCCGGGACCCAGTGCTGTTGTGAGGCAGACAGTCCGGGATTGACGCTAACCCCTTAGCCCGGCCAGCCTTCGCCCAAAGGACTGGGTCCCGGCTTTCGCCGGGATGAGCGGGAGGGAGATTGGTGTTCTTCACCTACATCGTCGCTAGCCGGAAGAACGGATCGGTCTACACCGGATCATCCGACGACCTGTATGTTCGGGTCCTGCAACATCGAAACGGGACGTTCGACAGCCATACCAAGCGATACGGCATCTCCAGGCTCGTCTGGTTCGAGACCCATCCAACGCGCGACGCAGCGTTCATTCGCGAACGTCGGATCAAGGAGTGGAAACGGATCTGGCGGTTGGAACTGATCGAGCGCGACAATCCCGGATGGCGAGACCTGTTCGAGGATCTGAAAAGGGACCGGGGGGCGTCCCCGGAGGATTGGTCGCCACCACGGGAACCCGACGATGGCTAACCGACCCATCGCCCAGTTCGAGCGCGTCGAAGTCACGGAGCGTCAGCAATGGCGCGACTGGCTGAGCGCCAACCACCGACAGACCGACAGCGTCTGGGTCGTCACGTTCAAGAAGGGCGCATCCCGACCCCGCGTTCCCTACGACGATCTCGTCGAGGAGGCCCTGGCCTTCGGCTGGGTCGATAGCCTGCCGAGGAAGCTGGACGAAGAACGGACCATGCTCCTGATGTCACCCCGAAAGCCCGGCTCGAACTGGTCGGCGGTGAACAAGGCGCGGATCGACACCATGACTGAGGCCGGGCTGATGCATCCCGCCGGCCTCGCCAAGATCGAACAGGCCCGGGCCGACGGATCGTGGAGCGCGCTGGACGCCGTCGACAGGCTGGAGGTCCCCCCGGATCTGGCAACCGCCTTCGATCAGAGACCCGGATCCGCCGAGGCCTTCGCCGCCTTCCCGGCCTCGACCCGGCGCGGCATCCTGGAGTGGATCGGCAACGCCAAACGCGCCGAGACCCGCGCCGCCCGGATCGCCGAGACGGCGGAGAAGGCCGAGCGGCGCGAACGCGCCAACCAGTGGCGCGGGCGCGGCTGAGCCTCAGTTCATCCGGCTGAGCCGGGCCGCCCGGGTCTCGTACATGCCCTCAAGGCAGCGCAGGGTCTGGCAGGCATCGCGGCGACGCAGCCAATCCCGCTGCTCGGCCCGAAGGGCATCGGCGCCCCTCGCGTCGAGCCCGGCCTGGGCCTGGGCGTAGCGGCGCGACATCGCGACATCCATCTGCGCCAGCCGGTCGTCGCCACAGATGGCGCGCTCGGCCGCGTTGCGGCTCAGGCGGCAGTCGAAGCTGGGCCCCCCGGACATCGGGGGTTGAGCAAGGCCGGCACCACGCGCCGACACCGGGGTCGGATTGGCGCCAGAACCCTGCGCGGGTCTTTGGGCCTGGACCGACTGGGCCCGCGCAGGCGGCGTGTTCACCGGTCGCGGGGATGCGACCTCGGTATTGAGGCGACGGGTCGCCGTGGACGGAGCAGGCGCGGCGCGCTCGGCCGGCATCGCCCGCGCGACCTCAGCCGGTCTGGCGCGATCGGCCGCTGGCCTGGCCGGTGCCGTCGTCGTGCGGGTCTCGGAGCCGGCGGCGCGGGACGGCTGCCCGGATGCGGGCTCCACCGGCGCAACGGGTTGGGACGACCCCAGCATGCCTGCGATCAGCCGCTCGATCACAGTGCCCAGCCCCGGCGCAACCTCTTCCGGCGGAGGAAGGGCGTCGGCGACAGCGTCGGCGTCAGTCCTGGCCTCGGGGGGAACGTAGTCCGCCCGCAGCATTTCCGGCGGCGGCGGCGCGGGCGGCGGCGGCGGCGCACCCAGCCAGTCGGCGATGCGGTCTCCTCCCCCGACCAGGGCCACGACCATTCCGCCCCCGCTCTGTCCGGGTTCGATCATGTAGCGCACGGGTTCGGACAGCTCCGAGATGCCGTCCAGAGCCGCGCGCCGATGCTCGGGCACAGACCAGCGCGCCGTTCCCCCACAGATCGTGCGGTTGGCGCCGTAATCCACGGACTCCAGCT
>JADCBH010000260.1 GCA_020253595.1 Brevundimonas sp. | reverse complement strand
GTGTCGTCCGCCCGTCACGCGGCGTTTGCAGGCAGGCTGGACGCGACCGTGACGGCCTGAGGCTGGGGGAAATAGGCGACCAGCACCGAGCCTTCACCGGGGATGCTCTCGACCACCAGTCCGCCGCGATGGCGGTTAATGATGTGTTTGACGATAGCCAGGCCCAGGCCCGTGCCGGGACGGTCACCGCTCTTCTGGCCCTCGACGCGGTAGAAGCGTTCCGTCAGGCGCGGCAGGTGCTCGCGCGCCATGCCCGGGCCGTGGTCGCGCACGGCGATGGCCACGTAGCGGGTGCCCGGATCCCGGTCGGGTGTCAGGAGGGACAACCGGGTGGCTCCGGGCAGGCGGGCCGCGGCGGCCGCATCGGCATCGAGGTCGGTGCGGATCGTCAGCTCGACCACGCCGCCGACCGGAGAGTATTTGATGGCGTTGTCCGTCAGGTTCTGGATGACCTGCACGATCTCGTCGCGGTCGCCCGTGATCCGCGCCTCTCCCGGCGGCGTATCGAGCAGCAGGGTTACGCCCTTTTCCTGGGACAGGACGCTGACGGCGTCCACGACATCAGAGGCCGCGCGTGCCACATCGAGCCGACCCGACGGCGGAATGTGCTCATTGAGCTCGATGCGGCTGAGCGACAGCAGATCGGCGACAAGGCGGGTCATGCGGTTGGCCTGGGTCGCCATGATGTCGAGGAACCGATCCCGGGCGACCATGTCGTCGCGGGCGTGGCCCTTCAGAGTTTCGATGAAGCCGCTGAGCGACGCCAGTGGAGTGCGCAGCTCGTGACTGGCGTTGGCCAGGAAGTCGACGCGCATCAGTTCCATGCGGCGAACATCGGTCTCGTCGCGCAGGCCCAGGATCGCCGTGGGCCGACCGCCGGGTTCGCCGGGCAGAGGCCTGACCCAGGCCTTCCAGTGCCGCTCGCGGGACCCCGCGGCGGTATAGTCGGTCGTGCGGCTCATGCCGCCGAACAGGGCCTCGTCGACCGCCTCCAGAACGCCGGGATCGCGCATGGCCGACACGAGAAGCCCGCCCTCGCGAGGAATGCGCAGCAGGTCGCGCGCGGCGCGGTTGGCCAGGATGATGCGGCGGCCCGCGATGTCGTCGGCCTCGCCGCCTGAGACGATCATGACGGGGTCGTCCAGCGCCTCGAACACCGCGTCGAGCAGTCGGGCGTTGTCTCTGCGTGTAAGGGCGTCGTCGTCTGCAAGGTCAGGATCCTGCACGACCGACGCCGGGATGGGTCGGCTGCCCAGCCAGGTCACCACCGCCACAAGGGCCGCCCCCGCCAGAAGCCACACCGCCATATCGGGCCGGACGGCGGCCAGCAGCAGCATGATGACAACGGCCACGCCGCCGGTCGTGCTGGCCGTCCACAGCCGGGAGCTGGGCGGGGGCGCGACCGGAGATGGGGAGTCCGAATAGGGCATCAGGCGTCCGGTTGGGCCTCCTCGACCCGTTCGATTCGGTGGACCGTAGCACCGTGTCGCGGCGGGACCATGACGGCCGTTTCCGATCAATCTTCAAGCCAAGGTTTGGCTGAAACCGGTTTTTTTACTTCTTGGGGGCACGGTGAGGAGGAATTTCGGGGGAAGCCGCCTTTGGATTGGCTGATCAACTGCCTGACGGTTCAGCATGACTGGCGGCTGACGCTGCTGGCAGCTGCCGTCTGCCTGACGGCCATGGCGACCTGCATGACGCTGATCCGCATGGGGATTCGCTCGGCGGGACGGTCCCGGTTCACGTTCGGCGCGATCGCAGGCTTCGTCGGCGGGCTGGGGGTCTGGGCCACCCATTTCATCGCCATGCTCGGATACAATACCAGCACTGGATTGCACTATGCGGTCGGCGAGACCGTCGCTTCGCTGGGCATTGTCATGGTCGGCCTGGTGCTGGGCACGACCGTGGCCCTGGCCGGAACGTCTCGCCTGACCCGGGGCCTCGTCGCCCTTGTGGCGGCTTCCAGCGTCGCGGCGATGCACTTCGTCGGCATGGCCGCGATCCGCATGGACGGGGCCGTGCTGACCTGGAGCGCGGCCGGAGCGGCGACTTCCGTTCTGGCCAGCCTGGTGCTGGCACTGTGCACGGTCATCTGGGCCAGGAAGCAGGGCTGGTGGCGAACCCCCGCCAACGCGACCTTCGCGACCCTGAGCGTCTGTGCCCTTCACTTCGGATCCGTTTCGTCGGTGACCATCGTCCCCGATCCGGCCGTGACGCTGCCGGCGGGTGCGGTGTCCGAGATGGGTCTGCTGATGTGGGTCGTCGGCGGGGCGACGCTGGTCGTCGCGATTGCCGGGGTCATCACCGCGATGGGGCTCTGGAGCCGGTCGAACTCCCTGAACCGGCTGCGCGAAGCCATCGACACCATGCCTGATGGCCTTGGCCTGTACGACGCCGACGATCGGCTGATCGTGTGGAACGCACGCTATGCCGAGGTGAACCCGGGCCTCGCCGATATACTCGAGGTGGGGGTAAGATTTCGCAGTCTGCTTCAGAAAGGCGTGGATCGCGGCCTGTTTCCAGACGCCGTCGGGCGCGAGACGGAGTGGCTGGCAGAGCGGATGGCGGAGCGTCTGCGTCTGTCGAGCAGCGCTGAGCACATGCTGCGCGGAGACCGCTGGATCCGGATCGAAGGTCGAAGAACCGCCCAGGGCGGGATCGTCAGTGTGGTGACCGACATCACCGAGATGAGGCGCGCTGCCCAGGCTCTGGCCGAGGCCAAGGACGCCGCGGAGCAGGCCAACCGCGCCAAGTCCGAGTTCCTGGCCAATATGAGCCACGAGATCCGTACGCCGCTGAACGGGGTGATCGGACTGACCCAGGCCCTGGCCAAGACGGATCTGGATTACCGCCAGCGCGAGATGCTGGACCTGATCCAGTCGTCTGGCCACACGCTTCAGACCCTGCTCAGCGATATCCTGGACCTGGCGCGGGTCGAGTCCGGGCGCCTGGAGATCGCCGACGAGCCCTACGACCTGGGCCGGGCGATCCGTGAAGCCGCCCAGCTGTATCGCGAGCCCGCCGCCGAGAAGGGCCTGCAGTTCTTTGTCGAAGCCGACGAGTCCGCCACCGGCTGGGTGCGCGGTGACGTGGTGCGGGTCAAGCAGGTCCTGACCAACCTGGTCTCGAACGCGGTCAAGTTCACCAGTCAGGGCTTCGTCAGCCTGACGGCCTCGGCCGGGCAGGACCCGGAGGGCAAACCCCTGCTGCGCTTCACAGTGGAAGACACCGGCGTCGGCTTTGACGCTGCCGCCAAGGCGCGACTGTTCACGCGCTTCGAACAGGCGGACGGCACCATCACGCGCCGCTTCGGCGGCACCGGGCTGGGGCTGGCCATCTGTCGTCAGCTGGCGGGCATGATGGGTGGGTCGCTGGACTGCGAAAGCGAACCGGGCGGTGGGTCGGCCTTCATTCTCACGCTGCCCCTGGTGGCGGCGGAGGCGGCGACCGCTGAACCCAATGCGGTGGTTGCGACCGCCAATCCGGATCAGCGTCGGACCAAGGTTCTGATGGCCGACGACCACCCGACCAACCGCAAGGTTGTGGAGCTGATCCTGGCGGCGGCGCCGGTTGAGCTGACGTCGGTCGAGGACGGGGCGCAGGCCCTGGAGGCCGCCAAGGCCCAGTCATTCGACCTGATCCTGATGGACATGCTAATGCCGATCATGGACGGGCTGACGGCGGTGCGGGAGCTGCGCAAGCATGAGGCCGCAACGGGTGCGAAGCGGACGCCGATCGTCATGCTGACGGCCAACGCCCTGCCCGACCATATCGTGGCGGGTCAGGCGGCCGGAGCGGATCGCCATCTGGCCAAGCCGTTCGATGCGGCCACGTTACTGGGCCTGGTCGAAGAACTCGGCGGCGAAGGTCGCGCCCTGGCGGCTTAGTGGAACTCCGCCTCCCCGGCACGGGGAGGGACGGCGAAGCGCAGCGAAGCCAGGGTGGGGTCCGAGCGCGCGGTCACGCACCCCACCCCACCCTGACCGCTTCGCGGTCTGTCCCTCCCCATGAAGGGGAGGGAGAACGTCTTGGCCTATTCGTAGCCGTGGGCGGCTTCGTTGATGACCTGGCTGGGCATCTTGGAGAAATCGACGGCGATCGGGGCGGTCGCGGCGGCCTTGGCCTGGAAGGTCTTGATGACGTGTTCCAGGCGGCGGCGGACCTCCTGCTCGGCTTCGGCGCCCGGCTCCAGGTTCAGGGGAGCAAGGCAGAAGTCGATGATGGCCTGGGGTCTGCTGAGCGGTTCCATGATGGTTTCCTCGTGACTGCGGATCAGGCCGCGAACTGGGCGGTTTCGGTGGAGTCCTTCAGCGCCGTCGTGGACGACGTGCCGTTGGAGATGACGGTGGCCACCTGGTCGAAGTAGCCGGTACCGACCTCGCGCTGGTGACGCGTGGCGGTGTAGCCGATGGCCTCGTTGGCGAACTCGCGCTGCTGCAGCTCGGAATAGGCCGCCATGCCGCGGTCGCGGTAGCCGTCGGCCAGCTCGAACATCGAGTTGTTCAGGCTGTGGAAGCCGGCCAGCGTCACGAACTGGAACTTGTAGCCCATGGCCCCCAGCTCGCGCTGGAACTTGGCGATGGTGGCGTCGTCCAGCTTGGCCTTCCAGTTGAAGGAGGGCGAGCAGTTGTAGGCCATCAGCTTGCCCGGATACTGCTTCTGGACCGCCTCGGCGAACTTCTTCGCGTCGTC
>JADCBH010000026.1 GCA_020253595.1 Brevundimonas sp. | reverse complement strand
CCGGTCTCAGTTCGGATTGGGGTCTGCAACTCGACCTCATGAAGTCGGAGTCGCTAGTAATCGCAGATCAGCAACGCTGCGGTGAATACGTTCCCGGGGCTTGTACACACCGCCCGTCAAGCCACGAAAGCTGAGAGCGCCCGAAGTCACTAGTCCAACCGCAAGGGGGACGGTGCCGAAGGCGAGCTCGGTGATTGGGACTAAGTCGTAACAAGGTAGCCGTAGGGGAACCTGCGGCTGGATCACCTCCTTTTAAGGAACCTTTGTCCGTGTTCGCACGGACAGCACAGGACTCGCACGCAGACCTTTTCGAGGCCACCCGATCTTCTTCGACCGCGCGTCGAGTCGTTTCCAGCGAAGCGTGCTCCGCGCAGTGCAGGCCGGTCTACGTTGGCCTATAGCTCAGGTGGTTAGAGCGTACGCCTGATAAGCGTAAGGTCGGTGGTTCGAGTCCACCTAGGCCAACCACTTCGAGCGCCGACAAGCTGTCGTCCTCGATCGGGGACGTAGCTCAATTGGTAGAGCACCTGCTTTGCAAGCAGGGGGTCGTGGGTTCGAGTCCCATCGTCTCCACCATCCCTGCAGCGAGGCCGAAGAAGAAGCAAGCGAATCGGCGACCACCGCCCCTGACGGGGTGTTGGCGCCACAAGCTCTTTGACAAGTTGGGTTGGTGGAACGAGATCGTTGAGGATCTCGAGTGAGAATCAGATCAAGCTAGAAAGGGTGTACGTGAGGATGCCTAGGCACCAAGAGCCGACGAAGGACGTGGCTTAGCTGCGAAAAGCCCCGGGTAGACGCAAGCAGTCGATGATCCGGGGATGTCCTAGATTCGGAAACGACGCGAGCTAAACGCTCGCGAGCCGTACATGAATCCATAGTGTACGGTAGGGAACGCAGGGAACTGACCCATCTCAGTACCTGCAGGAAAGGAAAGAGACATCGATTCCCCCAGTAGAGGCGATCGAAAAGGGAAGAGCCCAAACCAGCCATGTGCAAGCCCGTGAGCGTTGCATGGTTGGGGTTGTAAGAGCCGGAGTTGCCGTTACGGAGGCAGCACGGAGTTACCAAACCGACCTTTAGACGAGCAGGCTGGAATGCCTGGCCAAAGAAGGTGATAGCCCTGTAGTCGAAAGGGGTCGGTCTCCGCCGGAGTTCTTGAGTAGCGCCCGTCCCGTGGAACCGGGCGTGAAGCGGCGCGGCCCACCGCGCAAGGCTAAGTACTACTTGGTGACCGATAGCGAAGAGTAGCGCGAGCGAAAGGTGAAAAGAACCCCTGTTAGGGGAGTGAAATAGAACCTGAAACCGTATACCTACCAGCGGTCGGAGCCCCATTGATGGGGTGACGGCGTGCCTTTTGCATAATGACCCGGCGAGTTGGCGTACGCGGCAAGGTTAAGGGTTTAAGGCCCGAAGCCGAAGCGAAAGCGAGTGCGAAATGTGCGATACCAGTCGAGTGCGCCAGACCCGAAAACAGGTGATCTAACCATGGGCAGGATGAAGCGGATGTAACAGTTCGTGGAGGTCCGAACCGGTGAATGTTGAAAAATTCTCGGATGACTTGTGGTTAGGGATAAAAGGTCAATCAAACCTGTAGATAGCTGGTTCTCCCCGAAATAGCTTTAGGGCTAGCCTCAGGAGTTTTCCTACGGGGGTAGAGCGACTGTTCAGGTTGAGGGGGTGCATAACCTACCTCGCCCAGACAAACTCCGAATACCGTAGGTAATATCCTGGGAGTCAGACTGCGAGGGATAAGCTTCGTGGTCAAGAGGGAAACAGCCCAGATTGGCAGCTAAGGCCCCGAATCCATGCTCAGTGTAGATAAGGAGGTGGGGTTGCATAGACAGCTAGGATGTTGGCTTAGAAGCAGCCACCATTTAAAAAGTGCGTAATAGCTTACTAGTCGAGCAACTCTGCGCCGAAAATTAACGGGACTAAGCATGGAGCCGAAGCTCCAGACTGCACGAGGTGAACTTGTGCATTGGTAGGGGAGCGTTGGACGAGCGATTGAAGGAGGACGGTAACGACCTCTGGACGTGGTCCAAGTGATTATGCCGGGATGAGTAGCGATAAAGAAGGTGAGAATCCTTCTCGCCGTAAGCCTAAGGTTTCCTGGGCAAGGCCATTCCGCCCAGGGTTAGTCGGTCCCTAAGACGAGGCTGAAAGGCGTAGTCGATGGGAAGCAGGTCAACATTCCTGCACCACTGTGAGCGTTGAACGAGGAGTGACGGCGGGTCGAAGGTTGTCCGGCTACTAGATGCCGGTTCTTGGTTGGGGGTGGTGGGTAGGAAAACCCGTCCACATGATCTCCTGACTGAGAGGAGCCCTTGAGGCGAACCAACTGGAAGTCCGTCCGAGAAAAACTTCGCGGGAGCAGAGCAGTGACCGTACCTAATCTGACACAGGAGGGCGAGGCGAATAGCCTCAGGCGCTCGAGAGAACCCTACGTGAAGGAACTCGGCAAATTAACCCCGTAAGTTCGCGATAAGGGGTGCCTCCGCAAGGAGGTCACAGGAAAACGACAGCTGCGACTGTTTACTAAAAACACAGGTCTCTGCGAAGTCGTCAAAGACGACGTATAGAGACTGACGCTTGCCCGCTGTTGGAACGTTAAGGTGACTGGTTAGCCGCAAGGCGAGGCTGGGAGCCGAAGCGCCAATGAAGGGCGGCCGTAACTATGACGGTCCTAAGGTAGCGAAATTCCTTGTCGGGTAAGTTCCGACCCGCACGAATAGCGTAACGACAGCTGTACTGTCTCCACGAGGGACTCGGCGAAATTGTAGCTGTGGTGAAGATGCCACATACCCGCACCAAGACGGAAAGACCCCGTGAACCTTTACTCTAACCTAATACTGGCTCTAGGTTCGACATGTGTAGCATAGGTGGGAGACGTTGATGTCGGGGGCGCCAGCCTCCGAATAGTCATCAGTGAAATACCACTCTTGTCGTACTTGGAGTCTAACCTGCGACCGTTATCCGGCGTGGGAACAGTGTTAGGCGGGGAGTTTGACTGGGGCGGTCTCCTCCTAAAAGGTAACGGAGGAGTACAAAGGTACCCTCAATGCGGTTGGCAATCGCATGCAGAGCGTAAAGGTATAAGGGTGCTTGACTGCGAGACACATAGGTCGAGCAGGTACGAAAGTAGGTCTTAGTGATCCGGTGGTCCCGTGTGGAAGGGCCATCGCTCATCAGATAAAAGGTACTCCGGGGATAACAGGCTGATCACGCCCAAGAGTCCATATCGACGGCGTGGTTTGGCACCTCGATGTCGGCTCATCGCATCCTGGGGCTGAAGGCGGTCCCAAGGGTTGGTCTGTTCGCCCATTAAAGCGGTACGTGAGCTGGGTTTAGACCGTCGTGAGACAGGTCGGTCCCTATCTGGTGTGGGCGCAGGATGACTGAGGAGACTCAGTCCTAGTACGAGAGGATTGGACTGAACGAACCTCTGGTGTGCCAGTTGTCGCGCTAGCGGCATCGCTGGATAGCTATGTTCGGACTGGATAAGCGCTGAAAGCATATAAGCGCGAAGCCAACTCCAAGACTGGTCATCCCCATAGACGCCTGGTAGACCACCAGGTTGATAGGCCGGAAGTGTAAGGCCAGCAATGGCTTCAGCTAACCGGTACTAACCAGTCGATTGGCTTGATCTCATCCTCACTCGATCCCTCGACGACTCGTTCCACCAACCCAACATCTTCTGCTGTCGCCGGCTCCGCTGGCACGGCAGATAAAGCGCCTCCCGGTGCCCATACCTGGCTGGAAATACCCGTTCCCTTTCCGAACACGGCAGTCAAGCAGCCAGGGCCGATGATAGTGCCTAGCGCGAAAGTAGGTCAGTGCCGGGTCAATTCAAAACGCGTCCGTCGCCCCCAGGGGTGACGGACGCGTTTCTTTTTGCCAAGGCCAGTTGGCGGTCGATGGTGCGCCCTCGGCATTGGCTGCTGCAGCATCGCCTGCGCCGCCTTCGTTCTGGCGTGTGCCCCGGCAGCCACCCGGCTCCGGCGGCGGCGGCACGTTTGCTGCAAGCCGTCGCTGCGGAGCTTCTTCGCACGTTGGTGCTCGGTCGCCGAAGGCGGTGTGGCCGACATCGTCCCCCCGGCGGCGGCCTGATCGGTTCGCTGTGAGCGACGCCGCTTCGTCGCCGTCACCACCGCCGCACCGCACGCTTCCTTCGTGCACGCCGAGCGGTTACGCCTCCCGCCGTGTCGACGCCGTCCGCGACGGTTCCCGAAGCGAAGCTCGATCCGGTCTTGCGCCGGTTCCCTCTGCGTCGTCTCAATCTGCCGCTCGGGGATCGATCGTTGTCCCTCGTCGTCCCGGACGTCAAGGCATGGATGCGATCTGGCGAGTGGGCCGCCAACACCGTGCCCAACGGCGAGCCGCCGTACTGGGTGCAGATCTGGCCGGCGTCGGTCGCGATGGCGCGGTTGCTCTGGCGCCGCGGCGACCTCACGGGCCAGCGGGTGCTCGACCTTGGCTGTGGCTTGGGCGTACCGGGCATCACCGCCTGCCGCGCGGGCGCCGTCGTGACCTTTGCGGACGTGAAGCCCGATGCACTCGCCTTCGCGACGTGGAACGGCGCCCGCCAAGGCTCGCCGGCTGCCCCGATCGCCCGCCAGGTCGACTGGTCCCAGGCAGAGGTGCCGGGCCCCTTCGATCTCATGCTGCTGGCGGACGTCAGCTACCGGCCGGTGCACCACGCGGCGCTCAAGCGCCACATCCGCAGTTGCCTCGCCGCGGGGGGGGTCGTCCTGCACGCCGACCCGGTCCGGCGGGAGTCGACACCGTTCTGTGCGTGGCTGCGCGACGGCATGCCTGCCATCGAAGTCCGGCGCCCGACGGCGTTCCTCGAGCGGAAGCTCGACGTCCGCCTCGTCGTCGCCAGTCCCTCGCCAGCGGCGCTGGCGCCGTGGCGGAGCATTCTGGGTGAGGCCCCGGGGGCGGTGACGGGACCTGCGTCGCCGCCGCCAACCAACGACCCAGTTGTTCCGCCGGCGCAGCCTGCGGCTTCGTCGGCTCCAAGCCTGCCGTCGTGACGTCGACGCGGTTGCCTGCGGCAATGCCACGGTTGCTGCCTTGGGATCGAGGTGCGCGCCACCTCGTTCCTCGCAAGCGCGGCCGCCAATACCTAGCATGACGTCGCGTATACGCGCCGCAGGCCGCATGACCGTCACCCTGGAGCACGTCACCATCCGTTACGGCAGCCGCGTCGCCGTCGCGGACCTTTCCGTGGCCTTCGGCGCTGGCGCAATCGGCTTGCTCGGCCGCAACGGCGCTGGCAAGAGTTCCGTGCTCAAGGCCCTGCTCGGTCTCGTGCGCCCGACCAACGGCATGATGCGCTTCGCCGACCTGCCGG
>JADCBH010000259.1 GCA_020253595.1 Brevundimonas sp. | reverse complement strand
GTTGGAGCGTGGCATCGATGTGGCGAGCGCCAACAAGCAGGCGATCAGCCGTGATCCTCAGGGACTGGCCGATCTCGCCCACGCCAAGGGCGCGCGGCTGGCCTATTCGGCGGCTGTCGGTGGCGGTGCCCCGATGATCGAGACGGTGCGTGTCGCCCGGGCCGCCGGACCGATCAAGGGCTTTGAGGCCATCCTGAACGGCACGGTCAACTTCATGCTGAGCCGCATCCAGGCCGGCGCAGACTTCGCCGATGCCCTGGCTGACGCCCGGGTCGCGGGGTTTGCCGAAGAGGATCCGTCCTCGGATCTGGAGGGACGCGACTCGGCCGCCAAGGTTCGTCTGCTGGCCTTTGAGGCTTTCGGCCGACCGGCTGAGGACGTGCCCTGTGCGGCGTTGTCGGAAGACTTCCGGCCGTCCAGTCCGGTTCGCCAGATCGGCGCCTGTTTCCATGAGGCTGATCATCTGAAGGCGTCGGTTTCGCTTGACGTCAGCCTCGACGACCCGTTTTTCCTGGCCCTGAACGGGGAGAGAAACGGCTTGAAGGTCTATGGAGAGGATGGACGGATTTGGTCCTGCAGCGGACGAGGTGCCGGACGCTGGCCCACGACCGAAAGCGTTCTGGCCGACCTGAACGACATCGTTCGCGCGCGCCACGCGTCGTTGGGGCACCACTAGCCCTTGGCCGTCTTCACTCCTGTTTCGGACGATCAGGCGCGGACCTTTCTGCGGGACTATGATCTCGGCGATCTGGTGGCGCTGCATCCGATCGCCGAAGGCGTGGAGAACACCAACTTCCGGCTGGAGACCGTCGGGGCACGCCACGTCCTGACCCTGTTCGAAGCCCGCACAGACGCGGCGTCGCTGCCGTTCTGCCTCGGGCTGACCGATCATCTGGCGGCTCAGGGTTTTCCGGCACCTCGGCCGGTGCCCGGGCGGGAAGGGGGCTGGATCGGTCGGCTGAAAGGGCGTCCGGCCGCCGTGATCGAATGGCTTGAGGGGGCCTGGCTGCGGCACCCCTCGCTGGATGAAGTCGAGGTCGCCGGCGCAATGCTGGCACGGCTGCACCTAGCGGCGGCAAAGTTCGCCGGCCTGCGCGAGAACCCTGTTGGCCCGGTCACCTGGAGGGCACTGGCCGACCGGTCCGCTACGGCCGCGACCGCCGAGGATCGGGAAATCCTGGATGAGGCCGAAGCGTTGCTGCTACGCCTCGACGATCCCTTTGCGGGTGAACTGCCGGTCGGGCCCATCCACGCGGACTACTTCCCCGACAATGTCCTGTTCCAGAGCGGCGCTGTGTCCGGCGTCATCGACTTCTACTTCGGCTGCAACGGGCCACTCGCCTACGATCTGGCCATCGCCCTGAGCGCCTGGGGCTTTGATGCGCACGGCGTGCCGATGCCCGACGCCGTCGCCGCCTTTCGCCGGGGCTATGAGACCCTGCGCCCGCTGACCGACGCAGAAGCCGCCGCCCTGTCGCGGCTGGGCGAGGCGGCGGCGCTCCGTTTTACGCTGACCCGGCTACACGATCGCATCTTCCATGATCCGACCAAGCTCGTGACGCCCAAGGACCCCGCCGCCTTTCTGCGACGCGCGTCCTGGTGGAGAACCTACTCTGCGGCCGGTCCGTCGATGGTCAGCGGCGCTTCGTAGATATCGACCCGGGCCGGCGCGCCATAGGTCTGAACCACGCGCTGGCGCCACGCGTCCGAGAACCATGCCTCGGCCGACGCCCGGTCCTCGAACAGATAGGCCCCGCCGAAGCTGCCTTCGCCGATGGTGAAGGACTTGGTCTTGAGGCCCTGGATCTGGCGGTAGCGAGGCGCCGCCGCCTCGAACTCGGTACGCAGGCGCTCGGCCGTGACGCCCGGCGGTGTCGGCACATTGACCACGACGACGACGTCGTCGGCGGCGGACTGGGCGAAGGTGGGTCCTGCGATCGCCAGGGCGGCGGTCAGGATGGCAAGGGTTCTGAGGGTCATGGTTGGATCTCCTTGATCGCCACGATTAGACACGGCGCTCCAAGCCGCGCTATTCTGAAACGCGCAAAATCGATTTGCGAATAACGCAAAGATAGTTCGTGGACCTGGAAGGATTGGCCCTGCTTGGCCTGATCGAACAGGAGCGAAACCTCAGCTTGGCGGCCCGCCGTCTCAACGTCGCCGTGTCGACGGTGAGCCGCCGTGTGGATGCCCTGGAGGTCAGCCTGGGGCTTCGGCTGGTGGATCGGCGGTCGGACGGAGCCCGCCTGACGCCGGAGGGACGCCGGATCGCGGCGCTTGCACAACCCATTATCGATCAGGCGGCCGCCCTGCGACGTACCGCTGAGGGCCTGGCAGCGGAAGTCAGCGAACGGCCTCTCATCGTCTCGGCGACGGAGTTCGTGGTGTCCGATCTCCTCGCTCCCGCCCTTCCGGCTCTGTTCGCCTCGAACCCGGATCTGAAGGTCGTACTTCGGTCGCAAGCCGAGATTGTCAGCCTCGCTCACCGTGAAGCTGATCTGGCGATCCGCATGTCCCGACCCGAGGGTGACAGTCTGCTGGCCAGGCGGCTCGGCGACATCGCCCTGGGTTGCTTCGCCCATCCGCTTTACCTGGGCGACCGGGACCCGATGACGCTCAACTTCGCCGCCGAGCGTTTGCTGATCTATGACGACAGCTACGGCCGCATGCAGGAGCTGGACTGGGTCGCGGCGGCGGGCCTGGATCGTTCCGTGGCGATGCGGACTTCCAGCACACGCGGGCTTCTGACGGCGGCGATGTCGGGAGCCGGTGTCGCAATCCTCCCCGTGCTCCAC
>JADCBH010000258.1 GCA_020253595.1 Brevundimonas sp. | reverse complement strand
GGACGCCGGGTCGACGAAGCGGTGTTCGGCCAGGTCGACGATGCGATCCGCCAGAGCCGCCCAGGCCTCATCACCCTGTCCTTCCCAGGCCATGGCGGCTTCCAGCAGGTGCATCTGGGCATTGGCCTGATAGGGCTGGGCCCCAGCTTCGGCGAAACCGCCCTGGGGCAGGGCCGAGGCCAGCAGGTGATCGCGCAGGCGAACGGCGCGTTCCTCAAGGTCGGGCCGATCCGACCCCGCGGCCTTTACCGAGGCCAAAGCCAGGAGGACGAACGCGTGATCGTAGAGGTAGGCCGTCTCGTCGAGCGGCGATCCATCGCGGGCCACGAGCGCCCGGCTGGTACCGTCCTGGCGCAGAAACCGCGACGTCAGGGCGTCGAGACCTGACCAGACGGCGCGCCGCCAGGGCCCTGCCCAGCCCAGCCGGGCCGCGGTGGCGTAGACGTGGACCTGACGCGACTGCACGCGGGAGCGTCCTGCCAGGGGCAAGGGCCGCCCGTCGAGGCCCAGGGCCTCGGCGAAACCCGGCCCATCTTCCAGCCCGACCGTGGCCCACAGCGGCAGGGCTCGAAGCCTGAGCCAGTCCGCGAACCGACGCGCGCCCCGCGACAGGGTCTCGGCCGGCTCGGCGGGGAAATCCAGATGCCGGGGCGAGGCGGCCCGCACCCGCTCCACCACGCGCCTGACGTCCTGGGACCGGTCCAGATCGGCGACCAGAACGGCATCGGGCTCTACCACGATGGCGAGGTTACGGACCCCGAGGACAGCGACCATCACCCCGTCGGGGGCCCGTGCAAGGCAGCCTTCGGCATCCTCGAAAATGTGCAGGCCCACATCCCCTTCGCCGGACGCCGCGATGGCGTCCCACGCCCCCATGTCCGACCAGGCGAAATCGACCGCCAGGACATCCGCCAGGGAGGTTTTCTCCATGACGGCATAGTCGATGGAGATCTTGGGTGCCGCAGAGAAGGCTATGCCCAGCGTCTGGACCGGACCGGCGTCCGCATCCGGCAGGGCGGCCTGGGCTGCCGACAGGACGCCCGGGGCACGGGCCGCCAGTTCGGCGATCAGGGTTCGGGCCGCCACCATGAAGTTGCCGCTGTTCCAGAGGTAGCCGGCAGCGATGTAGTCGGCGGCGGTCGGGGCGTCTGGCTTCTCGACGAAGGCCGCGACCGCAGACAGGCCTTCGCCGGTCGGGCGGATGTAGCCGTAGGCGGAAGACGGCGCGTCGGGGCGTACGCCCAGCGTCACGATCCGCCCGCGGCCCGCGGCGGCTGCGGCCTCTCTGACGGCGGCGCGGAAGGCGTCGTGATCGGGCACATGGTGATCGGAGGCCACGAAGGCGGCGACCCCTTCCGGATCACTGCGCGCGATCCAGGCAGCGGCGGCGGCCATGGCGGGGGCTGAGTCCCGTCCCTCCGGCTCCAGCAGCACCTGGGCCTCGACGCCGATCTCCTCCAGCTGGTCGAGAATCCATTGCCTGTGCGCGACCCCGCCGATCACCAGCACCCGCCCGCCGCCCTCGGCGAGGGGAGCCATGCGCTGGACCGCATCCTGGAACAGGCTGCGCGCACCCGACATCGGGATGAACTGCTTGGGACGCGAGGGACGGGACGCCGGCCACAACCGGGTTCCGCCACCGCCGCACAGGATCACGGGATAAAGCGCCATCGCCGCCTCATATCCGGTTCGGGCCAAGGCTCAAACCGTCCTCCCGCAATGCTTGCTTTGGTGACAGGGCCGCCATCCCTCGCTAGGGAGCCGCCCATGGACGAGACCGAACGGCAATCCGAGGAACGTGGCTGGGCGACGGCGAAGACGCTGGCCGAGGCCCTGCCCTATATTCAGGTCTATGACCGCGAGACCGTAGTCATCAAATACGGCGGCCATGCCATGGGCGAGGTCGCCGTGGCCAAGCAGTTCGCGGCCGACGTGGTGCTGCTGAAGCTGATGGGGGTGAACCCCGTCGTCGTGCACGGCGGCGGACCCCAGATCAGCGCCATGCTGGACAAGGCCGGGGTAAAGTCGAACTTCGTGGACGGCCTGCGCGTCACCGACGCCGACACCATGGCGGTCGCCGAGATGGTCCTGTCCGGCGCGGTCAACAAGGAGATCGCCCACTGGATCTCGGTCGCGGGCAAGGAAGCCGACGTGCGCGGCGTCGGCCTGTCGGGCAAGGACGCAGGCCTGCTGACCGTCGAGAAGACGACACGGACGAAGCGCGACCCCGACAGCCTGATCGAGCATGAGGTGGACCTGGGCTTCGTCGGCGAACCGACCAAGGTCGATCCCAAGCTGATCGCCGGGCTCATCGCATCGGAAACCGACGACTGGGTGCCGGTGATCGCACCCATCGGCGTGGCCGAGGACGGCCAGACCTATAACGTAAACGCCGACACTGTGGCGGGCGCGGTCGCGGGGGCCCTGAACGCCAAGCGCATGTTGCTGCTGACCGACGTCAAGGGCGTGCTGAACAAGGACGGCGACATCATCCGCCAGATGACGGTGGCAGAGGCGCAAGGGCTGATCGACGACGGCACAGCGTCCGGCGGCATGATCCCCAAGCTGCAGACGGCGATGGCGGCGGTGAAGGCCGGCGTCGAGGCCGTGGTCATCCTGGACGGGCGCCGCCCGCACGCCATGCTGGTCGAGCTGTTCACCGAATACGGTGCAGGGACCCTGGTGAAGGCGTGAACCTGAACCTGTCCCACATCGACGCCTGGATCTTTGATCTGGACGACACCCTCTATCCCCGCGAGCAAGGGGTGATGGCGCTGGTCCAGGCCCGCATCAACGCCTTCATGATCGACGCGGTCGGCCTGCCCGAGCCCGAGGCCAGGGTGCTTCAGAAGCAGTTCCTGAACGAGCACGGCACGACGCTGGCGGGCCTGATGGCCAACTATGCGATCGACGCCGAGACATTCCTGCGCGAGGTCCACGACGTGCCGCTGGATAGTCTGGAGCCCAGTCCGCGCATGGCCGAGGCGCTGGCCCGCCTGCCCGGCCGTCGCTTCGTCCTGACCAACGGCGCACGCTGCCACGCGGCCCGCGTGACCGAGCGCATCGGGATCACCGGGCTGTTTGACGGCGTGTTCGCCATCGAGGACATGGACCTGACGCCCAAGCCCGCGCCCTCGACCTTTCGGCGGTTCCTGGAGCATTTCGCCATCGATCCGCATCGGGCGATCTTCTTCGAGGACACGCCCAGGAACCTGGCTCCGGCCAAGGCGCTCGGCATGACCACCGTTCTGGTCGGCGACGGCCATGGCCACGAGATCGGCGACTGGATCGACGCCCGCACCCCCGATCTGCTTAGCTTCCTCGAACACCTCTCCTTACGAGACGCCGCATGACCGAACACGCCTCCAAGATCGCTGGGCTTGAAGCCGCCATCGAGGCGGCCTGGGACATTCGCACCGAACTGACCCCCTCGACCCGGGGTGAGACCCGCGAGGCGGTGGAGACCGCGCTCGACCTGCTGGATTCCGGCAAGGCGCGTGTGGCGAGCCGCGGCGAGGACGGGACCTGGACCACGCACCAGTGGCTGAAGAAGGCGGTGCTGTTGTCCTTCCGCCTGAACGACAACGAGATCATGCGGGGCGGCGATCGCGGCATGTCCTCGCCGGCCCCGGGCGTCGGCCCCTGGTACGACAAGGTGCCGAACAAGTTCGGCGACTGGACCGCCAATGACTTCCGCGAGGCCGGCTTTCGCGCAGTGCCGGGATCGATCGTCAGGAAGGGGGCCTTCATCGGCAGGAACGTGGTCCTGATGCCCAGCTTCGTGAACATCGGCGGCTATGTGGACGAAGGCTCCATGGTCGATGGCTGGGCCACCGTCGGATCCTGCGCCCAGATCGGCAAGAACGTGCACCTGTCCGGCGGCGTCGGCATCGGCGGGGTTCTGGAGCCGCTCCAGGCCAATCCGACCATCATCGAGGACGATTGCTTCATCGGCGCCCGATCCGAGGTCGTCGAGGGCGTGATCGTGCGCCAGGGCGCTGTGCTGGCCATGGGGGTCTACATCTCGGCCACCACCAAGATCGTCGACCGGGCGACCGGCGAGATCACCCGCGGCGAGGTTCCGTCCTATGCCGTCGTGGCCCCCGGTGCCCTGCCCGACCCGAACGGCGGGCCGTCGCTCTACTGCGCCGTGATCGTCAAGCGGGTCGACGCCCAGACCCGCTCCAAGACCGCGATCAACGAACTCCTGCGCGACTGAGGACATGGCCAACCGCTATACCGACGACCCGCAGCAGGGGTTCATCGGCCTGGTCGCCAGTCTGGCGCAGGCCTCGGGGCCCGACGGCCTGACCATCGGACAGATCCGGGACCGGATGGACGAGCGGGCGTTCGGCCTGATGATCCTGATCCTGGCCATCCCCTGCCTGGTGCCGGCGCTTTACGGCGTGCCGCAGATCGTGGGCGTGCCGATCCTGCTGCTGGCCGGGCAGATGCTGGTCGGGCGAAGGGAGCCGTGGCTGCCGGAAACGCTGCTGAAGCGGACCGTGTCCAAGGCGATGCTGGACCGCATGGCGGATTTCGCGACCCGGCGCATGGGCTGGCTGGAACGACTGTCGAAGCCGCGGCTCACGATCTTCACCACCGGCCTCGCCGAGCGGCTGGCGGCGCTGTTCATGATCCTGGCGACGGTGACCATCGTCCTGCCGATGACCAACACCGTGCCGTCGGTGGCGCTGGCGCTGCTGTCGGTCGGCCTGATCCAGAGGGACGGGCTGTTCGTCGCGGCGGGGGCGTCGGTGGCCGTGGGCTGGGTGACGGCGATCGCGGTCGTGGCGGCGGGCTTCTTCCTTGGCGCAGGATGGGCCGTCGGCCTGATGGCGCGCTTCACCGGATAGGGCTAGGGTCGCGGTCATGAGCCTCTATCGCCTGCTGACCCGCTGGTGGACCGCGTTCGCGCTGGCGATCTCGCTGGCCATGCTGGGCTTTGCCCATTTCAGCGAGCGCGTGCTCGGGCTGGCCCCCTGCAACCTGTGCCTCAAGCAGCGCGAGGTCTACTGGGGCGCGGTGGCGATCGCGGTCGTGGCCACGCTGTGGACCGTCATCAGCCAGGCGCGGCGGGGGACGCCGCGGGTGGCCGCCTTCCTGCTGGCCGCTGTCTTCGCGACGGGGGCGATCACGGCCGGGTTCCACTTTGGCGGCGAGATGAAATGGTGGGCCCTGCCCGCCCTGTGCGCCGGAGGCGGCGGCGGGACCGATCTGGAGGCCCTGACCTCGCTGGCGCTGGGCGTCGGCGAGCCGCAGCGGATCGTCATGTGCGACGCGGTGACGTGGCGGTTCCTGGGCCTGTCCATGGCAGGATGGAACGCCCTGATCTCGGCCGCATTGGCCGGGTTCAGCCTGATCGCCGCCAAGAGACCCAAGGATGCCCGAGCACCCCGGAACTGATCGCCGCATTCCCCTGCCCCGCCCGGGCCGGGGAGCCAGGCGGGCGCGGCTGGCGGAGATCCTGCGCGTGGATCACGCCGGCGAGTTCGGCGCGGTCAAGATCTATGAGGCGCAGCAGCGGTTCTTCGCGCTGGCGCCCGGCAAGGCCGATATCGCGGCCGACATGGCCGAGATGAAGGCGGGCGAGCAGGTCCACAAGGACCGGTTCGACGCGCTCCTGACCCAGCACAGGGTGCGGCCGACCGCGCTGTTGCCGCTTTGGTCCATCGCGGCGACGGGGCTGGGGACCGTCACGGCCCTGATGGGCGAGAAGGCGGCCCATGCCTGCACCGAGGCGGTCGAGGCCGTGATCGAGCAGCACTATGCCGACCAGATCGAGGAGCTGAAGGACCGCGATCCGGAGCTGGCGGCGGAACTGACCAAGTTCCGCGAGGAGGAGCTGGCCCATCACGACCACGCCATCGAGCACGGCAGCCGCGAGGCCCCGGCCTATCGCCTGCTCAGCGCCGTCATCCAGGCGGGCTGCAAGGTGGCCATCAAGGTCTCAGAGCGGGTCTGAGACCCGCCTATTTCTCGGACGGCCGGTAGGGCAGATAGCCGCGCTCGACCATGCGGCGCAGGCCCTCATAGGCCTCAGACAGCTCTTCATAGACGTGGCGCAGGGTGCCCAGGCGCTCGGCGTCGTGGGGCGCGACCTGGTGGCCCTGTTCGGTCAGGCGCAGGGCCTCGGCGATCCAGCGCGCGCGCGCCGACGCCGCCGCCACCGCCAGCCGCTGGAAGGCCGCCGGCTCGGTGTGGCTGGCGCCCAGGCCCATGACCTGGGGGATCACCTCGCGGTTGGAGATGAAGGTGGTGTAGTCGATCTGCTCCAGATGGCCGCGCAGGCGCCGCTGCTCCTGCGGATCGGCGTCCGAAGGTTCGAAATGATCCCTTCGGCTGCGCGTCATGGCCGTCATCATCGTGCCCATGGCGGTCTCCCGGACGAATACTGAGCGCGATGTTGCGCCCAGTCGGTTAATGGGGGCTTTCGCCCGACCCGGACGGCGGCGCCGGGTCCGGGGCGTCCACGGCGTGCAAGGAGTCCAAGGAGTGCACGGAGTCCAGGGAGTCCATGGAGTCCATGCCGTCGCGATCGTCCGGATGGGTCGGCGCATAGGGCCACGGCTGCTCGCCGCGCTCGAAGGCACGGGCCTCCTCCTCCTCGATGAAGCGCTCGAGTTCCCCGGCCTCGGTACGCATCAGGGTCTGGACCTTGTGCCAGCGCAGCACCTCGCCCGCGTCGCCCCGGATCACGGCGCGGGTCAGCCGGCCCCAGGCCACGCGCGCCAGGTCGCCCGGCTCGATCTGGTGAAGGTCGCCGCCGACGCGCTCGACCAGGATGCGGCCCTCGTCCCAGGGGTCGCGGTCGGCGACGGGCGGGAGCCACGGCTGGTCGGCGCGCCGCCAGCCCTCGCGCGCGGCGCGCACCCTGAGCGCCGACAGGCTGACGCCATGACGCCGGGCGCAGTCCGGCCCCGACAGCCCGGCCAGATAGTCGGCCCGGACCTCCTTCCACACCGCCTCCGGCGCGATCCGCACCCCCCGTGTCGACGTCGTCAAACCCTGGTCCATGATCCCCTCCGTGAAAGCCACCATTGTAAGCGAGCCCCGGACCGTGTCGCATTCAGCGCGCTTCGTGAGAGACGGGCGTTGATTGGATTGGGGAATTCGGCGCGAGTTTGGATAACTGAACGCAGGTGGGTCCTTCTCCCCTTGCGGGAGAAGGTGGCCCGGAGGGCCGGATGAGGGGTGAAACTCAGCCCTTGCCGTAGCGCGCGGCGTGGTCTCGCACCGCCTGGAACAGCAGGCCAGGGTTGGTCAGCACCGCCTGGTTCCGAAAGCGCAGCACGGTCCACCCGTTCGCGGTGAGCCACGCGTCCCGCTTGGCATCCGCTTCGATCCGCAGGTCATGGACGCCACCATCCAGTTCCACGATGAGCCGGATCGAGGGGCAGGCGAAGTCTGCGATATAGGGGCCAAGGGGCAGTTGTCGCCGGAACTTCAGCCCCTCCATCCGCCGGTCGCGTAGATACTTCCAGAAGATGGCTTCGGGCAGCGTCGGGTCTGTGCGTCCCCGGCGGGCGGCGGCGCGGGTCCTGTCCGATGGTTTGAGCATGGGTTGAGATTAACTGGCGAACGGCGGTGTTTTACCCCTCATCCGGCCCTCCGGGCCACCTTCTCCCGCAAGGGGAGAAGGAAGACTCGTGCCTCGCCATCCAGCACCCATATTGGGCGGACGCCCCTCGGAGCCCCCGCCATGACCCGCACGTTGAAGATCGACTTCGTTTCGGACGTGGTCTGTCCCTGGTGCGTGGTGGGGCTGGGCGGGCTGGAGGGGGCGCTGGAGCGGCTGAGGGGCGAGGGCATCGAGGCCGAGGTGACGTTCCAGCCGTTCGAGCTGAACCCCGGCATGGCGGCCGAGGGCGAAAACGTCGGCGAGCATATCGCCAAGAAGTATGGCTCCACGCCCGAACAGTCGGCGGCGAATCGGGCGATGATCACCGAGCGGGCGGCCGAAGCCTGGGACGGGTTCGAGATGCGGATGGGGCCGGACAGCCGCATCTGGAACACGTTTGACGCCCACCGCCTGCTGCACTGGGCGGGCACGGTGGGGGCGGCCCCGCAGAGGGCGCTGAAGGAGGCCCTGTTCCGCGCGCATTTCACCGAGAACCGGTCGCTGGCGGACGCGGCTGTGCTGGCCGATGCGGCGGCGGCCGCGGGGCTGGATCGGGACAAGGCCGTCGAGGTCCTGGCCGACGACCTCTACGCCGCCGAGGTGCGGGCCGAGGAACAGCTGTGGCGCGCCCGGGGGATCAACGCGGTCCCGGCGGTGGTGGTGGAGGGGAAATACCTGATCAGCGGCGGCCAGCCGGCGGCGGTGTTCGAGGAGGCGTTGCGGCGGATTGCGGGGGAGGGGTGACCCCTGTCTCCTCCCTGTCGCGCAGCGATGGGGAGGTGGATGCGAGCCCTTGCGAGCAGACGGAGGGGTTCTGGAGGGCGGACAGAACCCCTCCGTCCCTCCGCTTCGCTTCGTGCCACCTCCCCATCGCTGCGCGACAGGGAGGAGACGGTTACGCCGCCTTCGGCTTCTTCGGCTTGGGCGGGGCGTCGGCGGCGGTGACGAGGTGACCCTTCCAGCCGGGGGGCGGCAGGAACTTGCCGGACTTCTCTTCGCG
>JADCBH010000257.1 GCA_020253595.1 Brevundimonas sp. | reverse complement strand
CTGGGCCAGGTCGCCCAGCGCGCCTTGCGTCTGTTCCATGGCGTCGGCCAGGAGGCGATGCGCCTCGCGCACGGCATCGATCTCGGCCTTCAGACGACGACGCTCGATGGCCCCACCGATCAGGGCGTGGGTCGCGCCGAGCACGCCCAGCACACCAAGCGTCGTGGCGATCCCTGGGCCAAGCCCAAGCCCCGCCAGCCAAAGGAAGACGCCCGCCGTCATCGCCAGGAAGACGTAACTCAGGAACAGAAAGCCGTTGGTCAGTGCACGCATGGGAACGGGTTTGTCCGACTTCCCGGATGGAATCGAGGGAGTATCAGGCTATCAGGACCATTCGGCTAGGGCGTGGAGCGAATAAACCACGCCGAAAATCAGGGGAAACGTATGGAACTGTTCGACCTTACCGGCAAGAGCGCCATCATCACGGGCTCATCCAAGGGCATTGGCAAGGCGATCGCCGAGCGGCTGGCCGAGCACGGTGCCCATGTCGTGATCTCATCGCGCAAGGCCGGGCCGTGCGACGAGGTCGCCGCCGCCATCAACGCCAAGCACGGCGCGGGCCGAGCGATCGCCATTCCGGCCAACATCGCATCAAAAGAAGACCTGCAGCGTCTGGTCGATGAGACGAACGCGGCCTTCGGCAAGATCGACATCCTGATCTGCAATGCGGCCTCCAACCCCTACGCCGGGCCGATGGCGGGCATTTCGGACGATCAGTTCAACAAGATCCTGCAGAACAACGTGGTCTCCAACCACTGGCTGATCCAGATGGTCGCGCCACAGATGCTGGAGCGCCAGGACGGGGCGATCACCGTGGTGTCGTCGATCGGCGGCCTGCGCGGCAACGCCCTGATCGGCGCCTACAACATCTCCAAGGCCGCGGATATGCAGCTGGTGCGCAACCTCGCCGTCGAGTGGGGGCCGTCGAACGTGCGGGTCAACTGCATCGCGCCGGGGCTCGTCCAGACCGACTTCGCCCGGTACCTGTGGGAGAATCCCGAGATCCTGAAGGTCGCGACCGACCCGGCACCGCTGCGCCGCATCGGCCAGCCGGACGAGATCGCCGGCGCGGCGGTCTATCTGTCGTCGCCGGCGTCCAGCTACATGACGGGCCAGACCCTGGTCGTTGACGGCGGAATCACCATTGCCTGGTGAGGAGACCAAGCGCGTCTCGCTGCGGCAGGACCTGATCTGGCGGCTGGAGGCGGCGGCGTTCGCGGGCTTCATCGGCCTGATGCGGCTGATCGGGCTGGAAGCGGCGTCGAACTTCGGCGGCTGGGTGCTGAGAAGTCTGGGGCCAAGGACCGGTACCCACAGGACCGTCATGCGCAACCTGCGCATCGCCTTCCCCGACATGGATCCGGCCAAGCGCGAGCGCCTGGCCATCGCGCAGTGGGAACAGACCGGCCGGACCTTCGCGGAAACCGCCGTGATGGACCGGCTGACACCGGCCTCCGGCCGGATCGACGTCGTCGGGGCGGACAGGCTGGAAGCCATAAGGGCGTCAGGCCAGCCTGTGGTGTTCGTCGCTGGCCATATGGCGAACATCGAAACGATGGCAGCGGTTCTGGTGGCCTCGGGGGTCCCGGTTCAGGTCACTTATCGCGCCGCCAACAATCCCTACGTCGATGCCCAGATCCGTGAGGCCCGGGCGCGCTATGGGGTCAAGCTGTTCGCCCCCAAGGGCGGGGACGGCGCACGCGAGCTTCTGGCTGGCATGGCGCGCGGCGAGAGCGTCGCCCTGATGAACGATCAGAAGTTCAGCGAAGGCCCCGAAGTCACTTTCTTCAATCAGCCGGTGAACGCGGCACCCGGACCAACCCGCCTGGCCCTGCGCTTTGGTACGGTGATCCAGCCCATGAGCGTGGTTCGTTTGCCGGGCGTGCGCTTTCGCGTCACCGCCCACGAACCGATCGCGCTGGATGACAGCATCGACCGGCAGGACAGCATCCGGGCGGGGGTTCAGGCCATCACCACCTTCATCGAGGCGCGCGTCAGGGAAAACCCGGTGGACTGGTTCTGGGTCCACAAGCGCTGGCCGGACCGGGTCTATGCCGCGCTCGACGCCTTGTCTTCTGCTGCCGATCGCCCTTCGTCGGCCGAGCGACGGAACGGCCCCGCGTAGCCCGATGCATTGATCCGGCGCCGGTCGGGACCGAAGTAGTCGCCGGTCCTTACGAAGGGCCTCGGTCTCAGGATGACCGCCTGGATCCGGTCAAAAACGGCCTTTGCCGTGATCGGCTTCACTACGAACTCAGTGACCCCGGCGTCTCTTGCCTCGACCACCCGGCTCTTCTCGGAATGGCCGGTCATCATGATGATCGGCAGATAGGGGTTGATGCTGTCCGGGCTGTTGCGGATCAGGCGCGTGAATTCGACCCCGTCCAGCGGGAACATGTTGAAGTCGACGATGGCCAGGTCGATGGGAAAGTCCCGCACCATGTCCAGCGCGGCGGCACCGTCCGACGTTTCACGAATGGTGCGGACACCCGCTGATTGCAGGATCGCAGCCGTGATGGCGCGCATGTGCTGGTTGTCGTCGACCAGCAAGATGTTTAAAGATTGCAATGAAGACATAGACGCGGCCGGCTCCTCGACGGTCGGCTTAGGGAATCGGATCGACCGCGTCCATCCCCGCAAAGCTCAACCCAATGGGTAACCGGTTTCCGGGGCGACCTGGCCAACCAGCAACGCCGGATTCATCTGCCGATCGCGCCAGCGCATGCGCCAGCAAAGATGCGGTCCGGTCGCCCGGCCCGTCATGCCGACAGTGCCGATGACCTGGCCCCGCGTGATTCTCTGGGCAGGCAGGACGTCGATGCGCGACTGGTGAAGGTAGGCGGTGATCAGACCCTGTCCGTGGTCGATGAGGGTCAGACCGCCTTCGAAATGCATCCCTGGTTGTGCCAGGGTGACGACGCCGTCGGCGGGTGCGCGGATCGGTGTTCCCTGCGGGGACGCAAGGTCAATGCCGTAGTGGGGTCGTGCCGGCGTCCCGTTCAGCACCCGTTGCGCCCCCCATTCGCTGGACACCCGGAACGTCGAGAGCGGCCAGTCGAAGCCGGAGCGGAAGTCGTCCGCATCGCGACGGCTGGCGAAGCCTTCGGTCTTGATCGCGACCTCCCGCTGGATTCGCGCGAGGAGCTCGGGATCGGTCGGTTCGACGGTGGAAGGCGGCAGACCATTGATGCGGGTGGATGGAAAGCTGCCTCTGGCGACCGGCAAGGTCCGCCGTTCCGCCCTTTGCCCCGAGCGGGCCTCCAGAAGGATCGACGGGGACGCATCGCGATCAAACCCGACCACGAACACTCCGTCGGCCGAAGCCGTGGTCAGGGCCTCGCCGTCGATGAAAATCAGGGCCCGCGGCCAGGTTCGCCCCATGACAAAGCCGCCCTGCACCAACCGGCCCGACAGGATCAGATCGGCAGGATCACGGGACCAGGCGGGCGTGGCGAGAGCCGCGGCGGCGCCGGCCAGAAGGCCGCGCCGGTCGCACCTCATTTTTCGACCATCCGAGAGAGCGCCTCGGCGGGACCGAAGTAGGCCTCTTGCCGTTCCGCAGACCAGTAGCGCAAGGCCTCCAGTGGGATCGGTCGATCCGTTACGGCGCACCGCACGAAGGGGCCGGGCTTCAGCACGGCGAACTCGCCGTCGCCGTAGTGGAGGGATGCGGGTTGAGGCACGCTGGTCATGGCCGTCAGCCTAACGGCAAACCAGGGTTCAGAACAGATCGCCCTGATCGACACCGGTTGCGCGAGGCCGGATTGCCGGTCGAGGCCGGGCCGGAGCCTCGCCCTCGATCACGGCACCCCGCGCGCCGTCAGGGAAGACGAGGCTGACCGCCTGGCCCGGCGACAGCTCGGCTGCCGAGGTGATCATGCGCCCGGTCTCGTCGTCGATGCGGGCGAACCCGGGTTTCGGCCGCCTGGGGTCGAGCGTGGCCAGGGCACGGCTGAGGGCCGCCAGCCGTGCCTCGGCGCGCTCAAGCGAGAGCGGAAGGGGCCGATCCAGCCGGGCAGACAGGGCATCCAGCCGCGACTGCCTCTGATCCAGCCGTCGCCGGATCGGTTCATCGCTGAGCCGGGCCGAGACCCGCAGCAGACGCTGCTCATGCTTGGCGCGATTGGCGGACAGCGCGCCTGCCAGTCGAGCGCCCTGCCCGTCCAGCCGGGCGGCGCGTTGTTCGACCACCCGATGCAGCAGGCTCGGCCCCAGCCGTCCCGCCACACCCGCGAGCCGCCTGTGATGCGCCTCCGTGTTCCGATGAAGCCCCGCCAGAAGCCGGCTCGCCGCATGGTCCAGCCGTTGCTGCGGGATGGCGACCAGCTCTTCCGGACGCGCCGGGAGGCCGCGCGCTACCGCCCTCAACCGGACGCGCCGATCCTCCAGCAGGCGCGCACCGGCCCGGTCCAGACGTCGCTCGAGGTCGGTCACAAAGGCGCGAAGCTCGGCCAGAACCGGCGTCGCCATCTCGGCCGCGCCCGTCGGGGTCGGTGCCCGGCGATCCGAGACGAAATCGATCAGCGTGGTGTCGGTCTCATGCCCCACGGCCGAGAGGATCGGGATGGTCGCCGCCGCCACGGTGCGCGCCAGACCCTCGTCATTGAAGGCCCACAGATCCTCGACCGAGCCCCCGCCCCGGGCCACGATCAGCAGGTCCGGACGGGGGATCGGCCCGCCCGCTTCCAGCGCATCGAAGCCCCGGATGGCTCCCGCCACCTGGCCGCTGGCCGCATCGCCCTGGACAACCACCGGCCAGACGATCACGTGACAGGGCCACCGCTCCGCGAGCCGATGCAGGATGTCGCGGATCACAGCCCCGGTCGGGCTGGTGATAACGCCGATGGTGCGGGGATAGAGGGGGATGGGTCGCTTGCGCGACGTCTCGAACAGCCCCTCTCCCGCCAGTCGCGCCTTCAGCCGTTCCAGCTGGGCGAGCAGGGCCCCCGCTCCGGCGGCCTCCATCGACTCGATCACGATCTGATAGGACGACCGCGCGGGATAGGAGGTGATCTTGCCGGTGACGATGACCTCCAGGCCCGTCTCCGGCTGCACGCCCAGAGCGCGTACCGACCCCTTCCAGATCACGCCGTCGATGGCGGACTTGTCGTCCTTCAGCGTCAGATAGACGTGGCCCGAGGCGTGACGGTTGACCTTGGAAACCTCACCGCGAAGCCGGACGTGTCCGAAGCGGTCCTCAAGCGTCCGCTTGAGCGCAAAGGACAGCTCCGAGATCGACAGGGGCGGGTTATTGTCACGCGCGGGCGACGCCGCCCCGGCGTCGGCGCTTCCTCCAAAGACGTAGTCGTCGCTCATTGATCGGAGTCTAGACCGGTTGAAGGGGTGCGGAAACCGCTCGCTTGGGCCTATATCGTTCACCCATGAGCCTGGACGAGATTCCACCCCACGACGAGGACGATCCCCGCGAGCGGGAGCTGCGTCGACGCAGCGGAAATCCGCCGCTCGGTATCTGGTTGATCGTCGGCCTGCTGATCATGCTGGGTTTCGCCGCCTACGTCGTGTTCTCGGTGACCTAGGGCGACCTCGACCCTTGACCGGCCCGGCCTGCGCGGCCATTGCCCGGACATGGATATCCTCCTCGTCGGGTCGGGTGGGCGCGAGCACGCCCTGGCCTGGAAAATCCGCCAATCGCCGTTGGTCGAGCGCATCTACTGCGCGCCGGGCAATCCCGGCATCGCCAAGGTCGCCGAGTGCCTGCCGGGCTACAAGGCCAACGACGCAGAGGGTCTGGCGCGGCTGGCGCGGGAACTGGGCGTCGGCCTGGTCGTGGTCGGACCGGAAGTGGCTCTGGAGGCCGGGCTGGCGGATCGGTTGAACGCGGCCGGCATCCCCTGTTTCGGCCCTACTGCCCGCGCGGCCCAGCTGGAGACTTCCAAGGCCTTCTCCAAGGCCTTCATGGCGCGCCACGAGATCCCCACAGCCCACTATGGCGTCTATGAGCGGATCAAGGACGCACGCGCCGCGCTTAAGGTGTTCAAGCCGCCCTATGTCATCAAGGCCGACGGCCTGGCGGCCGGAAAGGGCGTGGCCATCAGCCCGGATCGCCATGACGCCGAGGCCGAGATCGAGCGCATGCTGGGCGGTCGGTTCGGCGAGGCCGGGGCCCGCGTGGTGATCGAGGAGTTCATGGCCGGCGAGGAGGGCTCGCTGTTCGCCCTGTGCGACGGCAAGCGCGCCCTGCTGTTCGGCGGGGCCCAGGACCACAAGCGCGCCTATGACGGCGACATGGGGCCCAACACGGGTGGCATGGGGGCCTATTCGCCGGCCCCGGTGTTCGACGAGGACCTGGTGCTGACAGCCAACCGTCGCATCGTCCAGCCGACGCTCAAGGCCATGGCGCTGGAGGGGATGCCCTATCGCGGCGTGCTCTATGCCGGTCTGATGGCGACCGAGGACGGGCCCAAGGTCGTGGAGTTCAACGCCCGTTTCGGCGACCCGGAATGCCAGGTGCTGATGATGCGCCTGGCCGCCGACATCGTGCCCTATCTGCTGGCGTGCGCGCGCGGCGACGTCTCGCGCCTGCCCGAGCCGGAGTTCAAGGCCGAGACGGTCATCTGCGTGGTCATGGCGGCCAAGGGTTATCCCGACAGCCCGCTGGAAGGGTCGATCATCCGCGGCGCGGACCAGGACTTCGGGCCACACGTCCAGGTCTTCCACGCCGGCACCGCGCGCGACGAGGACGGTGCCCTGATCGCGGCCGGAGGCCGGGTGCTGAACATCTGTGCCGAGGGCGCCGATATCGCCGAAGCGCGCGAGCGGGCCTATCGCGCCATCCGCAAGATCGACTGGCCGGGCGGCTTCAACCGCACCGACATCGGCTGGCGAGCCATGGAGCGTCTGCCCGCCGACGACGACTGATGCTCAACGGCCGGGTGCCAGCCTGTCGTTCTGAACCCAGCCGCGGTTGTCGTTGTCGTCCAGGATCTCCCACCACATGCCGTCACGAGCGCCCGTGGGATAGACACGCAGTCCCACCGGCAAGGCGCGCACCACTTCACCGCCCGGGACCGTCCGCATCGTTGTGGCCTGCTGCACGAGGTAACTCTGGACCGGGGCTTCGGCGGCCGCGCTCGTGCCTTCCAGCAGGCCGAGTTGGCTGACCATGTCGGTATAGGCCTGGATGAACGCTTGGGCCACGATTCGACCGACCTCCGTGGACTCATAGCCCCCGCCGACCGCTCCGCCGAAACCGACACCCCCTCCGACACCCCAGCTGAGATTGTTGCGAGACGCGTAGCCCTCGGTCACCGCCATCGATTCAGACGTGCGGACGTTGGTCAGGCTTAG
>JADCBH010000256.1 GCA_020253595.1 Brevundimonas sp. | reverse complement strand
GTCGACACGACGTTGATGTCGCCGCCCATGATGTTGGCCATCCGTCGAGCGATGGTCAGCCCGAGACCGGTCCCCCCAAACTTGCGGGTCGACGACACATCCGCCTGCGTGAACGGCTGGAAAAGGCGTTCCAGGTCATCAGGTGCAATGCCGGCCCCGCTGTCAGTGACAGCAAACTCGAATGCACAGCGGCGGTCGCTGATGCGGCGAGTGCGCACGACATAGTCTACCGAGCCGCGCTCGGTGAACTTGACCGCATTCGAGAGCAGGTTCTGGATGACCTGACAGACGCGCAGGGGATCGCCGCGAACCACCGCAGGCGGCTCACCTTCGAACGTCGAGCGGAACTCGAGGCCCTTGGCCTCGGCCTGAGCGATGAAGGGCCCCGTCACGCGCCGGTGCAGGTCCTCGAAGCTCACGTCGATGACCTCGAATGTCATCTTGCCTGCCTCGATCTTGGTCATGTCGAGGATGTCATTGAGCAGGCTGAGCAGATTGTCGCCGGAGTTGCGGATGATCGACAGATACTCGCGCTGGGTGGCTTCCAGGCGAGTCGCGCTAAGCAGCTGTGCCGCACCGAGAACCCCATTCATGGGGGTCCGCAGTTCGTGAGAGATAACGCCGAGGAAGCTGGACTTCGCCTGGTTCGCGGCGTCAGCCTTGTCGCGGGCGGCCTGAAGTTCCTCGATCAGATGCGCCTGATGCTCCTGGAAGGCCTTGATGCGCTCTTCGCGCAAGAGCGTCATGGTGACAAGAACGAACAGCCCAGCCGCGGTGAACGGCATGATGGCGAGGAAGGGCCAGAAGTTGGGGGTGCCCCACGCGCTGGCAAGGATGATCACGGCCACCACGGAGTATGGTGAAGAGATCACGATGGCTTGCTTGGGCGAGCTGCGCAGTTGCGAAAAGACCAGCACATAGCCGCCGATCAACAGGGCGACCGCCAGTGAATGTCCGAACGCATGACCAGAGAACCACGCCAGCACGGGCGCCGAAGCCCAGGCGGCCGTGGTGACCGTGGCGATCGCCGGAAACACCAGTCCCCAGCCGGCCGTAACCTTGTGTGCCATCCGGCGTTCGAAAGCGCCTCGCACAGCCCCGGCGGCAACTGTGCCGCAGAACCACACCGAGGCCTCTACCCAGCCGACTGTCGCGAGCAGGCCTACCGCCCAACTGGCGATGATCAGGTATCGAAGGTACTGGGTCTGGAGGATGGCGGTCAGAGCCTGGGCAGCGTCGCCCGCAGCACCCTGCGCGGCACCGAGGCTCTTGCCGACTTCCTCGGACCCAACCATTCCTACCCCATTCTGCAAACAGTCCCGAGTGCGACCCTAAGGCGAACGTTCTAAGGCAGGGTGAATGCAGTTTACGTTCATTCCGCTTCTGCGGGCGTCAGGGCTCGAATGGAAAGTGCATGGACCGGTCCAGCCAGTTCTGCGGCCAGCAAGGCGTTTATCGTCCGCTGTCTGACAACACGGCTCTGACTTTCAAAGGCTGCCGAGACAACGGTCAGGTTGAAATGGCTCTCGCCGCCCGGCTTCGCGTCCATGCCCCCCTCGTGGTGATGCCCTGCATGGCGAGCGCTATCGTCCTCGATGTCCAGTCGCGTCGGCGACAGCGCCGCAGTCAGCTTGTTGCGGATAATCGTCGCGATCGGGCCTTCGGCCATGAGGAGTTCCTTGATGGTGACCAATTCGACCCTACAGTGGGGTCGATGCCTGCCTCGTTCCAGTACAAGCCCCGCTTCAAGGATATGCGGATCAAGCCGCCGCGCCCCGAGGAGGAGGCTGCGGAGGCCGACGTCCTGCGCCTGAAGCCAGGCGAGAAGCCCTGCCAATGGCCGGACTGCACGCGCGCCGCCACAGCACGGGCTCCCAAATCCCGAGAGCGGTTGAACGAGTTCTACGACTTCTGTCAGCCCCACGCGGGCGAGTACAACAAGGGTTGGAACTTCTACGCGGGCATGACCGAGGGTCAGATTCGCGCGGCCCAGGAGCGGGAGGCCATGACCGGCGGCCGTCCGACCTGGGAGATGAAGGCCGGCAAGATGTCGCGCGAGGCGGCCGCCTTCGCCTCCAAGATGGGCACGGCGAACACAAGCGGCACCGGCGGTTGGCACGATAGCTTCGGGCTATTCGGCCGCCGCGTGCGCGAACAGGCGGCCGCCGAGGAAGAGGGCTTGCGCCTGGGCAAACTAGAGCGCCAGGCTCTGGCTGACCTCGATCTTGATGCCCGTACCGACAAGGCGGCGGTCAAGGCGCGCTATCACGAACTTCTGAAACGGTTCCACCCGGACCTGAACCAGGGCGACCGGGGCGCAGAGGCCAAGCTCCAGCGGGTCATCAAGGCCTACAAGACGCTCAAGAAGGCCGGGATGGCCAACTGATCCCCCTCCTGCTGTCCTACGGACGCACTACACACGCCCTTCACTCTCACAGGAGCCCCCATGGACGTTCTTTACAAGGCCCACGCCACCGCCTCGGGCGGCGGGCGCGCCGGTCGGTCGCATACCGATGACGGCAAGATCGATGTGGCGCTTTCGGTGCCCGCGGCGATGGGCGGCGACGACGGTCCGGGCACCAATCCGGAGCAGTTGTTCGCCGTGGGCTATGCCGCCTGCTACCTCGGCGCACTGCGACTGGTCAGCCAGCAAGCCGGCACGCCTGTCGGACCGGACACCAAGGTCCATTCCGGCATCGGCTTCGGCAAGAACGACCGGGGCGAAGGTTACAACATCTCGGTCGATCTCAAGATCACCGACCACGGTCTGGACAAGGCGACCATCGACGCCCTGATCGCCAGAGCGCATCAGGTTTGCCCCTACTCCAACGCCACGCGGGGCAACGTCGACGTCGACCTGTCGGCGGAATAACCGCACCAAAACAGGCCGCGCGCGTGTTGAGCCGCGCGCGCGGCCGCTTTAGATGAGCCGCATGGCTTCCTCCCCGCTCGACTCGACGCCCGACCCGCTGCTGACGTTCGAACCCCATCGCAAGGTGACGGTGCGCGAAGCCTTCGGCGTCGACTCTGACATGACCGTGCCCTGCTTCGATCCGGGCGACAGCCATGTCCCCGAGGTCGATCCGGCCTATCGGTTCGACCCCCAGACCACGCTGGCGATCTGCGCCGGCTTCGCCCACGACCGCCGGGTGATGGTCCAGGGCTATCACGGCACCGGCAAGTCGACCCATATCGAGCAGGTGGCTGCCCGGCTGAACTGGCCCACCGTCCGCGTGAACCTGGACAGCCACGTCAGCCGCATCGATCTGGTCGGCAAGGACGCCATCGTCCTGAAGGACGGCAAGCAGATCACCGAGTTCCGCGAGGGCATGCTGCCCTGGGCGATCCAGCGCCCTATCGCCCTAGTGTTCGACGAATACGACGCCGGCCGCCCCGATGTGATGTTCGTGATCCAGCGCGTGCTGGAGGCGCAGGGCCGCCTGACCCTGCTGGACCAGAACCGCGTCATCCGCCCCAACAAGTGGTTCCGCCTGTTCGCCACGACCAATACCATCGGTCTGGGCGACACCAGTGGCCTGTATCATGGCACCCAGCAGATCAATCAGGGCCAGATGGACCGCTGGTCGATCGTCACCACCCTGAACTATCTGGACCACGACGTGGAAGCCGAGATCGTTGCCGCCAAGGTGCCGGAATGGGCCGACGCCGAGGGCCGCAGGAAGATCGCCGCCATGGTCCGCGTCGCCGACATGACGCGGAACGCCTTCATGAACGGTGACATCTCGACGGTCATGAGCCCGAGGACGGTGATCACCTGGGCCCAGAACGCCATGATCTTCGGCGGCGACCTGGGGCTCAGCTTCCGCCTGACGTTCCTGAACAAGTGCGACGAGCTGGAGCGCCCCACGATCGCGGAGTTCTACCAGCGTGCGTTCGGGGAAGACCTCCGCGAGGCGGCGACTCGGGTGAAGGTGGGCTGAGGATCGGGCTTCGGTCCAGAGACCCGTTCGTGCCCCACCGCTCGTGGGGTCACCAAGATCAGTCTGCCGCCGTGGGTTGGCCCGCGACCTGAAGGAGCCGCCGGCGCGCATCCGATAGCCGCAGCCGCAGACCCGGCGGGATGGCGGCGCCGTAGCTTTGGTTGAATCGGCCCTCCGAATGGTCCAGCGCCCGCAGGAGATCCACCGCCGAGGCTCGTGCGGAGAGGGGCTCCGTGCTGCCCACATGATCGATCCACACCGGCTGGGTGTGGGCGAAATGGGCGTACGACATGATGGGCCAACCCGTCTGGCCGCCCATGGCGCGCGCCGCGATCCATCCGCCCGAAGGCAGCTCGACCGTTCCGGTGTAGCGTCTGCGCCCATTGCCTTCGAAGCCGTCCAGTGTCTGGACGACCTGCCCGTTGACGATGATCTCGACCCGCTCGACCGGACGAACGCTGATCAGGTCGATCGACCAAGTCTGATGGCCCTCGGGCACGGTCCCTCCGGGGGCCCGGCCGTCGACGTCGAGCAGCAGCGCGGGTCCCGTGGTGACGAAGCCCTCGCCGGACCGCACACGATCGACGGCGGCTGAGTATCCCTGCTGAGTGTCAGTCGTGGGAACATAGGCCCGGGCCGTTCCGACTGCCGGCACCCTGTAAAAGTTGGCCATCATATCGGTGCCGGAGGTGGCCGGCATCGCGCGCCCGATGTTGAGGAACCGGTACCAGGCCTGTGCCGTACCGATGGGGCTGGTCCACTGGCAGACCAGTTCCAGACCCATGCCGTCGGACAGAACCCCGTCGACGACCAGTTCCAGAGGCAATCCGTTCGCGTTCAGATCCGCGAACGGATCGCTATCCCCGCTCACCGGGAGAACATAGGTCGCCAGCGCCCCCTGCGCCCTCGCGAAGGGGTTCACAAGCCCGTTGTGCAGATCACGATTGCCATAGACGGGGTTCGTGGGGCCGAAGAACCAGGGCTGAAACGCTTCCGTCGCGCCGATCATCCCGACGTGACCGTGATAGTCGGATCGCACCTCCTGCGTCAGCCACGCCGTGGTGCCGTCCTGGGCCGTCGCCTTTTGGCCGATGCGATCGGCATCGATGAACCGGTTGTACTGGTTCCAGGCCATCGGAGCCGAGAAGTCCAGATCCTCACCCTGCATCGGAAGCAGGAGATCGTCGAGCTCGAGCTCGTTCACTCCGCTGCCGTTCAGATGGACGTGGTGATCGGCCGAGGCAAAGCCCGCGGCCGCTGCGTCCCAGATTCGCGGGATGTTCAGCGACACGGATACGGTGCGGTCTGCGCCGACGCGGACCGACCGGGTCTGCGGAAGCGAGAAGGGCCCATGCGTGGCGACGATCCGGTACTCGCCTTCAGGCAGGCGCAGGGTGGTGCGACCGTCCGCGTAGAAATAGACCGGGCCATTCTGGTTATCGACATAGGTCGGCCCGGCGGGATTGGCGACCGGGTGACCGTCCGCCCGCGTGATCGAAAGCCGCGCGGGCGTCGAAGGCCCGGCCCCGTCGGACCCTGCCAGGGTCGTGGTGATCGAAAGCTCGCCTGTTCTCGGGCCGTAATCCCATCGCTCGATCTCGACCGGTCGGGCCGTCCCGCCGGCGGCGGGGATCACCATCAGCGCGAACTGCTGGTCCCGGTCGGCCAGGACGAAATAGATCTGCGAGCCATCGGCCGACCAGGTCGGAAACAGCGCCTTCTCGCCCGCAGGTGTCAGCCAGCGCGGAAAGGCCGGCCTGTCGACGTCCATGACGGCCAGCCGGACGCTGTTGCCGTCGCCGACCCCATAGACGATCGCGCGCTCCGCCGGATGCGTATCGGGGTTCAGATGCGCCATCCAGCCCTGCTCGACCAGGACCGGGCCCTCGGTCCCGTCCGTGTTCCGAAGCTTCAGAGCGACGGCGGGCCCGACGGCTTCCTGATAGACGATCCGTCCGTCACCCAGCACCCTGGCCGCCCGCGCCGCCCGGGCACCGGTGGTCACGGCCTCGTCCGTGCCGGTCTCAAGATTCCGTCGCCACAGATCCAGCCGCCCCTCACGAGCGGAGGTGTAGATCAGGAAGTTTCCGTCTCGCGTGAATTCAGGGTCGAGGTCGATCGCGGGGGTGTCGATCTGCGCCAGCATTGCGCCATCGACCCCCACGATCACGATAGCGGTGTCTGTTCCGGTGTCGCGAACGAAAGCGATCTGCGTTCCGTCCGGCGACCAGCGCGGTCGCGCATCGATCGCGCTTTCATCGGTTAGCCGCCGGGCGACCCCACTCTCGCGGTCGAGCAACCAGATCCAGCCCTGATGCGCGAAGGCGATTGTGGTCCCGTCTGGCGACGCCGCCGGATAAGTCGGCCCGGAAGAAAGGATCGGCAGGTTTTCCTGCTCGAGATAAAGCTGGTGCGCGAAGCCCTCGACCTTTGGATACTGATGCGTCCATTGCGCCGACACCGCGACGGGAGAAGCCAGCCAGACCGCCGCCACCACGATGGCCAGGGGCCGTCTTCGGATCATCGCCATGAAGGTCACCCTCACTCGTCTGCTGCAAGTGTCCTCCAAGCCGCACGACCTGACAATGGTGGAGCTGTGGCCGTGGTTTCCGGCTCGAGAGTGGAGGACTTCGGGCGTCAGCCGTCCCGCCGCCTATCGTCCTGGATCGCGGAGCCGACCACCCAGCTGACCAGCCCGGTCACGATCGCCGCGCCGATCCCCGCCCAGAGCCCGTCGACCTCGAATCCGCCGAGGAAGCTGGCGACGAAGCCGATGGTGGCGGCGTTCACCACCAACAGGAACAGGCCAAAGGTGAAGACCGTCAGGGGGAAGGTCAGGATCACCAGGATAGGCCGCACGACGGCGTTGGCGATTCCCAGCAGAACGGCCGCCGCGATCAGTGAGCCGGTCTGGGTGAAGGCCACGCCCGGCACGACGTAGGCCGCCAGCCACAGACCCAGCGCCGTTACCATCGCCTGGAGAATGAACCTCAGCATCGTCGCGCCGCTCCGTTTTTCGCCACC
>JADCBH010000255.1 GCA_020253595.1 Brevundimonas sp. | reverse complement strand
CTTCCGATCTTCCCGTTAAGTTGACATTCACCAAGAACACTTACAGAACATCGCCAACGGTTCACGACTTGTTCTGAAGGCGGCCTTTCCGATGCTCACCCGCAAACAGCACGAACTCCTGATGTTCATCCATGAACGCATCAAGGAGACGGGCGTCTCGCCGTCCTTCGACGAGATGAAGGAGGCGCTGGATTTGGCGTCCAAGTCGGGCATTCACCGGCTGATCACGGCGCTGGAGGAGCGTGGTTTCATTCGCCGCCTCGCCCACCGCGCCCGAGCCCTCGAAGTCATGAAGCTGCCCGAACAGGCCACGGCGGGTGCCCCGCGTGGCCGGGCGGGTTTCACGCCCGCGGTCATCGAGGGCGGTGGTCGCAGTGCGGCGGCTGAGCCCGCCAATGACACCCGCGAACTGGTCCTGGTCGGCAAGATCGCTGCCGGTGCTCCCATCGCTGCGCTTCAAGGCGACAACGGCCGCTACTCGGTACCCGAAGCCATGCTGGGCGCGGGCGAGCACTACATGCTCGAGATCGAGGGCGATTCGATGATTGAGGCCGGTATCCTCGACGGCGATCTGGTCGTTATCAAAAAATCAGATACCGCGACTTCTGGCGAGATCGTCGTCGCCCTGGTCGAAGGCGAGGAGGCGACGCTCAAGCGCCTTCGCAAGAAGGGAGGCTCCATCGCTCTGGAGCCCGCCAACCGCAACTACGAGACCCGCATCTTCGGACCCGACCAGGTCGAGGTCCAGGGCAAGCTGGTGGGACTCATCCGTCGCTATCACTGAGTTCGCACTAAACTTGTCATCCCGGCTCTTCGCTTCGGCCGGGATGACAAGAACAGCACTTTCACGCGACTGCGCTCACCCCTCTCCATCCGGATTACCGATCCGGCTCCACGGCCGGTCGCCGCGCACGTCCGCTGTCCAAAGCGTCCGCCAGCCGTCCCCGCTGCGCCAGAGCTCGACCGCCCCGCCCCGCGCGAAATCGACGCCGTCCAGCACCAGCCTGTTCTCGCATGACGGCGGCAAGGCGTTGACGACGGCCCGCACGCTCACCACCTCGGCCGCGCGACACAGTCCATCCAACTGAACCGCCGAAGGTTCCCGCTTTCCCCACCACAGGGCGACCGGCTCCGCCCCATCCGTCGGCGCACATGCCGTGCGCTGACAGGCCCACCCCTCCGCCGGCCTCGGCGTCAGCTCCAGCCCCCGCCGGCGCGACCAGAGGTCCGCCGCGAACTGCCGCACCCCCGGCCGCACCACTATCGCCCGGCCGTCCTCGCTCCACGCTGCGTTGGTGCCTGCGTCGCCCACCCACAGCGTCGGCGTCTCCGCTCTTGGCCACAGCACCACCGCACAGGCGAATGGCAGACCGAGCCACCTCAGTCGCCCTCTCCAAAGGCAGACGAACAGCACACCAAGGAATGCGATGGGCAGCACGAAATCCGGAGCGCTCGCCACCGTCACCACCGCTCCCGGCAGTCCCGCCGTCCAGTGACCGACGGCCAGCATCGCATCCACGCCCTTGCCCGCGACCCACAAGAAAGGAGCGCCCAGCCCCAACGGCTCCAGCGCCGCCCCGAGCGCCAGCATCGGCATCATCACGAAGTCGGCGATGGGCGAGGTCGCCAGATTGGCCACCAGCCCATAAACGGCCGCGCGGTTGAAATGCTGGATCGCGAACGGTCCCGTCGCCAGGCCCGCGACCAGACTGGCCACCACCGCCACGACCAGCCAGTACCGCGTGTTCTGAACCGCCGCGATCGGCCAGGGCACTTCCATGTCTCTCGGTCGGGGTGGCCAGCTCTCGGCCAGCGCGACCAGTGCCGCAGTCGCCGCGAACGACATCTGGAACCCCGGGGTGACGATGGCCTCGGGCTGGATCAGCAGGACGATCATCGCCGCCACTGCCAGCGCATGCATGGTGATCGCGGGCCGGTCCAGCAGAATGGCCACGAAGGCTACCGAGGCCGTGATCGCTGCCCTCTGGGCCGGCGGCGGCGCACCGGACACAACCAGATAGCTCCAAACGGCGATGAGGCCTGCGACCGCCGCGATCTTCTTGCCGTTGCTTCGCAGCGCCAGCCAAGGCCATGCCGCCACGCCGAGTCGCACGCCGAAGAAGACGAACCCGCCCACGATGGCCATGTGCAGGCCCGAGATGGACAGGATGTGGGCCAGCCCACTGTCGCGCATGGCGTCCAGGTCCTCGCGCGCGATCCAGGTCTCGTGCCCCGTCACCATGGCCGCTGCGATCCCTCCGGTCCGCTCGCCCAGCCGCGCCACGATCCGCTCCGCCAGGGCGAACCGCGCCGCATTGATCGCCATGGTCCGCTTCAGCCCCTCCGGCGGCTCGGGCAGCACCACCGCCCGTGTTTCCCCCAGCCCGAACGCCGTCCCGCCCATGCCGAGGAAGAAGGCGTTGCGCCCGAAGTCGTAAGCCCCCGGACTGGCCGGAGGCGGGGGCGGATTGAGGATGGCGAAAAGGCGAATCGCCTCGCCCGGCCGCGGCGGCTCGCCCCGCACGGTGGCTCTGAGCCGGATCGGCGTCTCCTCCGGTGCCAGGCCCCCGATGCGCACCGGTGCCAGCACGACCCGGTGGCCCCGGTCGCCCGGACTGTCGACGTCCAGCACCCAGCCCTCGACAATCGTCGGCTCAGCCATCGCTGGCGCGATCGGGGCCGTCACCCTGTCGGTTCTGACCTTGGAGACCGCGAAGCCCAACGCGAGGCACGCCAGCAGCATCAAGGGCAGCGTCAAGGCCCGCCGTGCTCCCAGCCGCCGCGCCACCAGCCAGATCATCGACGTCAACGCCGCGAAGAGCACCAAGGGCCAAAGCGGCGGCTCGGTCTTCAAAGCGAAGTAGATCGCCGCCCCGCCTCCGAAGGCCACCGGAGCCCAAAGTCGCCACCGCAGGGTCTGAGCCGCCGCCTGATCCCTCAGCCAGCCAGCAACGCGCTCCGACACACTAGGCGTGGCGGCATCGGGCGGTATAAGGGCGACCCGATCGGACCCCGCCCCCATGCCTGCAGCCTCCTCCACGCCCGTCGTCACCCGCTTCGCCCCCTCGCCGACCGGCTACCTCCACATAGGAGGCGCAAGAACGGCGTTGTTCAACTACCTTTACGCGAAAGGCCGCGGCGGTAAGTTCCTGATCCGGATCGAGGACACCGACCGCGAGCGCTCCACCGACGACGCGGTCAAGGCGATCTTCGACGGCCTGTCGTGGCTGGAGCTGTTCGCCGACGAGGAGCCCGTCTTCCAGTTCGCCCGCGCCGATCGACACCGCGCGGTCGTCGACCAGTTGCTGGAAACCGGCCACGCCTACCGCGACTTCCTGTCCGCCGAGGAAACCGGTGCCCTGCGTGACGCAGCGAAGGCCGAGGGCCGCGAGTTCGTCTCTCCCTGGCGCGATCGCGAGCCGACGGTCGACGACCTGGCAAAGCCCCACACCGTCCGCTTCCGCCGCCCGCTCGACACGGCCGTGGTGGTCGAGGACGCCGTTCAGGGCCCCGTGCGCTGGGAGACCTCGGCGCTCGACGACCTCGTCATCCTGCGCTCAGACGGAGCCCCGACCTACAACCTCGCCGTGGTCGTGGATGACCACGACATGGGCGTGACCCACGTCATCCGGGGTGACGACCATCTGAACAATGCCGCGCGCCAGAGCCTCATCTACGACGCGCTCGGCTGGCGGCGTCCGGTCTTCGCCCACATCCCCCTGATCCACGGTCCGGACGGAGCCAAGCTGTCCAAGCGCCACGGTGCCCAAGCGGTCCATGAGTATGCCGAGATGGGCTATCTGCCAGAGGCCATGCGCAACTATCTGGCCCGGCTGGGCTGGGCGCATGGCGACGAGGAGCGGTTCTCGGACGAGCAGGCGCGCCAGTGGTTCGACCTGGACGGCGTCGGCAAGGCGCCGGCCAGGCTGGACTTCGACAAGCTGGCCCACGTCAACGCCCACTGGCTGCGGCTGGCCGCCGACGATCGTCTGGCCAAGCTGACGCTCGACGCCCATCTCGCTGTCGGCCGCCCCCTGCGCGAAGGCGACGAAGCGCGGCTGCAACAGGCCATGCCTTTCGTGAAGGACCGGGCCAAGACCCTCACCGAGCTTGCGGACCAGACCGCCTTCGTCCTCGCCACACGCCCGCTGATCCTTGACGAAAAGGCACGAGCTCTGTTGTCGGGCGAAACCGCCGGGCGCATCGCGCGACTGCGCAATCGCCTGGGCCTGTTTCAGTCCTGGGACGTCTTCGCCCTGGAAGTCGAACTGAAAGCCTTCGCCGAGGAAGAAGGCGTGGGATTCGGCAAGATCGGCCCGCCGATGCGCGCGGCGCTGACCGGCGGCCTCGTCTCGCCCGACATCGCGCGCATCCTTTCGGCCTTGGGACGCGAAGAGGCTCTCGGGCGCTTGGATGATGCGCTGCAACAGACTAAGTGAACGTGCGTAAGTTTTCGGGCCGGTGCCTCCCGCCGCCCGCACCCAGTCCAGCATGAAGGGGCGCCTGATGAGCGAAGTGTCCAAACCCGCCGGTACGGCGACCCTGACCTACGAGGGCAAGACCGTCGAAATGCCGGTGCTGTCGGGCTCGACGGGGCCCAACGTCATCGACATCCGCAAGCTGTATGGCGCGACCGACGCCTTCACTTTCGACCCCGGCTTCACCTCGACCGCGGCCTGCGAAAGCGGCCTGACTTTCATCGACGGCGATGCCGGCACCCTGCTGCACCGCGGGTATCCGATCGACCAGCTGGCGTCGAAGTCGACCTTCCTGGAGGTGTGTCACCTGCTTCTGCACGGCGAACTGCCGACGGCGGCCGAGTTTGAGGCCTTCGAGACCGTGGTCACGCGCCACACCATGCTGCACGCCCAGTTCGATCGCTTCTTCGACGGCTTCCGTCGCGACGCCCACCCGATGGCGATCATGGTCGGCGCGGTCGGGGCGCTGTCGGCCTTCTATCACGACAGCCTGGACATCCACGACGCTCGCCAGCGCGAGATTTCGGCCATCCGCCTGATCGCCAAGATGCCGACGATCGCGGCCCGGGCCTACAAGTACCATATCGGCCAGCCCTTCGTGTCGCCGCGCAATGAGCTGACCTACTCCGAGAACTTCCTGCGCATGTGCTTCGCCGTCCCGGCGGAGGACTATGAGGTCAACCCGATCCTCGCCAAGGCGATGGATCGCATCTTCATCCTGCATGCTGACCACGAGCAGAATGCCTCGACCTCGACGGTGCGTCTGGCCGGTTCTTCGGGGGCCAATCCGTTCGCCTGCATCGCCGCCGGCATCGCCTGCCTGTGGGGCCCCTCGCACGGGGGTGCCAACGAAGAGGCCCTGAACATGCTCAAGGAGATCGGCTCGCCAGAGAAGATCCCGGAGTTCATCGCCGGGGTGAAGGACCGCAAGTACAAGCTGATGGGCTTCGGCCACCGCGTGTACAAGAACTACGATCCGCGGGCCAAGGTGATGAAGGAGAGCGCCGACGAGGTGCTGGCCGCCGTCGGTGACCCCAACGATCCCCTGTTCCAGGTCGCCAAGGAATTGGAGAAGATCGCGCTCAACGACGAGTACTTCATCGAGCGCAAGCTGTTCCCGAACGTCGACTTCTATTCGGGCATCACCCTGTCGGCGATGGGCTTCCCGACTTCGATGTTCACCGTGCTGTTCTCGCTGGCCCGCACGGTCGGCTGGATCGCCCAATGGCAGGAAATGATGGCCGACCCCAGCCAGAAGATCGGCCGCCCGCGCCAGCTCTATACGGGCCCGACCCAGCGCGACTACGTGCCGATTCAATCGAGGAGGGGCTAAATGGACCGGCGTAGCCTGCTGGCCGGTGGCGTCGCTGGCACAGCCACGCTGCTGGCCGGAAGCGCCAGCAGCCAGGTTCGGCCCGGCGTGGTCGTTCATACCCTGCTGAAGGCGTTACCTGGCCAGAAAGACCGTCTGGGTCAGTTCATCGCGCTCAACTGGCTGGTGATGGATCGAGCCGCCATAGACGCCGGTCTGTTCACCCACGCGGTCCTTCACGCCGCCGATGCCGGCGAGGCTGACTTCGATTTCATCGTCGAGGTCGGCTACGTTGACCCAGGCGGATACGAGGCCATCGCAGACCAGTTCGAAACGATCCGCCGAGCCCATGTGACGCGACCTGTTGATGGCCTGCTGCTGAGGGATCTTGGCGTGATCGTCGGCGAACGACGGTTCACCCCCCAGGCTTGGGCCTAGGTCACTGCACCTAAACAGAGCCTTGGTGTCCGGACGCGATTTCAGCGTGTCCGGACAAGACTCCGCTTGTCCGCATGCCGGTCTCGACCCTGACTGGTGCCATGACCCAAATCCCCGAGCCTGAGGCTTCGACCTCAAACCTGTCTGACCTGCTGGACCTCTTTCGGACCGTCGGCACCGG